>JBBRGM010000214.1:0-7715 GCA_038240725.1 Burkholderiales bacterium
TAGAGGCTAGAGGCTAGAGGCTAGAGGCTAGAGGCTAGAGGCTAGAGGCTAGGGGCTAGAGGCTAGAGGCTGGGGACTAGGGAATTAATTCGCCGATCAGCGATCGGCAAGTTTTTACCCTAGTCCCCAGCCCCTAGCCCCTAACCCCTCAGGAGGCATGTCGCAGCTTTTGATCAGCGAACAAATGCTGCGACACGCCTCCTGCAGCCACCGCGCCTGCGGCGTTCCCGCCGCTGGCACTGCCGGCTCGCCGGCGCCGGGCGGCGTGATCAAACTCTTCAGCAATCGCCCCGACACATCGAACACGCCGACCGCTGTCACTACCAGCGTGTTGGCTTTGCAATCGGCAAGGTAGCGAACCTTGCGCGCCAGGTGACCTTCAGGACGCGGCTTGCTTGCGCTGTCCCAGACGATGCTGCTTTCGAAACGCGTGCTCGTTCCGTATTCCGTCATCGAGTCGCGATCGAAGCGGCCGACTTCGCCCGTCTTGATCGTGGCTTGTCCTTCGGGCGTGTTGTCGTCGAGGTCTTCGGCCTGCGCTGCGCCGGCCATCGCCAGCATCGCCGCTATCGCGACTATCGCTTTACCCATCGTTGACCTCTTGTATGCGTTTGTCGTGGTCGTGCAGGTTGGATCGCCGGTCGACCTCAACGTTCCCGAGCGTTGTGACAGCGGTGCGTTTGCCGGCAATTCGGAGAGTGTGCTCGATGGTACGCGTCGAAGAGCATGCGCACGATCGCGGGCCGTTATGCGATAACAACGAGCAGTCGTCGATGAAGCTGAATCTCAATCGGCGTCGCGCGCAATCGCCCGTAGAAAGTCGCCGACTTCTTCGTTGAGAAATTGCACGTCGGCTTCACTCGCAGTTGCTGCGGCCTGGTGGCCCTGCACGGAAGGAATCTCGATCAATGTCGCGCCGGGAATTACATCGGCCGCTTCTTGCGCACACTTCGCCGGGTTGAACAGATCGAGTGACGGCGCAAGAATCATGGTGCGCGCGCGAATCGACTCGAGCGCCGCAGCCGTGCTCGCAAAGCCGGGCGTGCTGCCGACGTCGTGCGCCTGGTAGGCCCAGGTCTGATACAGCCAGTCGGTGGCGTCGAAGCCGTTTGCGCGATTGTCTGCGGTCAGCGTTTCCATCCACTGCAATACGGATTCGGGCGTATCCAGGATCGGCGCCAATGCGGCAGGTGTGCGACCTGCGAGCACGCTCATGACGCCACTCCAGGCGCGCCATCCGCGCTCGGGATAGCCGGTGAACTGATTGCCGTCCCACGCAGGATCTGCCATCAGCGCGCGCCGTGCGGTTTCCACTACGGCAACCGCCCACGGCGCGGTGCGTGCCATCGGCGTCATGGCGATCAGCGATCGCATGAAGTCCGGATGGCTGACGCCCCACTGCAGCGCCTGCATGCCGCCCATCGACGCGCCGATGACCGCCAGCAAGTGCGTCACACCGAGCGCTTCGGTCAGCAGGCGGTGCTGACTGTGCACCATGTCGCGCAAACAGAATCGCGGAAACTGCATGCCGGGCTGAGTTGCGCTGTTGCTCGGCGAAGTGGTGAGGCCGTTACCGATCGGGTCGACGCATACGATGAAATACGGCGCGGGGTCGAGCGCCTTGCCGGCGCCCGTCAGAAAATCCAGCCGGTGATGATTGCCGCTGAGCGAGACCGTTACCAGGATCGCGTTGCTGCGGTCTGCATTGAGCTTGCCATGCGTGACGTACGACAACGCGAAATCGCGGATCGCCTCGCCGCTCTCGAGCTGCAGATCGCCGGCAGCCCAATGCTGATGCGGCAGGTCGAGCATGCCGGGTTTGAGAGGCGGGTGGCGCAGCTTGGGATCGGTCATTTGGCAAAGCGTACCACTGCACGTTTGGGGGCGGGGACGACAGCTCAACGCTCGCGCTGCCCGCGACTCCTACGCCGGCATCAATCGAACTCGATTACCGTCCGGATGCCTTCGCCGCGCGCGAGTGCCGCGAAACCTTCGTTAATCTGCGCGAGCTTGATGCGCCCAGTGATGAGCTCGTCGAGCTTGAGTCGTCCATGCAGATATTCTTGCACGATCCAGGGAAAATCGCGCCGGGGCCTGGCGTCGCCGTAACTCGAGCGGACGATGCGCCGCTCGCCCATCAGCGAGCCCCAGCGAAAGCTCACTTCCTGGTCGACGTTGATCTTGCCCAGCCAGACGACATCGCCACCCGGCCGGGCGGCTTCCACCGCCAAACGAAATGTCTGCGCACGCCCGGCTGCTTCGAACACGTAGTCGGCACCGCGCCCGGCGGTGAGCGACTTGATCTGATCGACGACGTCACCTTGGCTCGCATCGATCGTATGCGTCGCGCCGAACGCGCGCGCACGCTCGAGCTTCGCCGCGCCGACGTCCACTGCGATGATCTGGCCCGCGTCGATCAACTTCGCGCCTTGCAATACGTTGAGCCCCACCGCGCCGCAGCCGAACACCACGACATTCGAGCCGGCCGCGATCTTCGCTTTGCGCACTGCTGCGCCGACGCCGGTCATCACGCCGCAGCCGATGATGCACGCACGATCGAACGGGATTTCTTTCGGTATCGCGATAGCACCCGACTCCGGCAGTACCGTGTATTGGGCATGCGTGGAGGTCACCGAATAGTGGTACACCGTCTGCCCATCGCGTGACATGCGCGAGCGTCCATCCAGCAAAAACCCGCGCGGCTGGTTGCGGCTGAACGGCTCGCACTGAATCGGCAGATCGCGCTCGCAGTAGAAGCAATGACCGCAATGCGGATTCCACGAGCAGATGACATGATCGCCCGGTTTGACCTGGGTAACCTCGGTGCCCACCGCTTCGACGATGCCTGCGCCTTCGTGCCCGAGCACGATCGGCAGCGGATAGGCGAGCGAGCCCTGGATCACTTCGAGGTCGGTATGGCATAAGCCGCTCGCACGTACGCGCACCAGCACGTCAGTTGGCGATAGCGGCGCGAGCTGCAAAGTCTCGATGGTCAGCGGCTGCTCGACTGCATTGAGCACTGCGGCTTGAAATTGCATGGGGGTCTCTACGAAGTCGGCGAATGCCCGGATTGCGAGTTGACCGCGCGTTCGCTGCCGGCGACGCAGGTGTCGTCTGCGCGCCCGTCCAGCAAACACACGAGCTCGATCACGCGCGGATGAAACGGCAATTCCAAAAGCGTTTGCGCACAGCTGCCCGCAGCGATCTCTTCCAGGGTCGCGAGCGCGCCGGTCCAGCGCCACACGCCGATCTGGAACAACACGATGCGATGGCGCTGCGTCAACGATCCGTTGAGTGCGTGGCGATCGAGATGATGGTAGAGCTCATGCGCGAGAAACATCGGACCGCATCGATCGCCCGGCAGCGCGTTTCGCAGCGTGCTGTCAGCCACGCGGCGATTCAAATCGGCGATGGCGTGCCGGTACAGCACGATGTGCAACGGCCGATCCACGTATTCGGCGAACACCAACGTCGTGCCGTAGCCGCCGTTCGCATAGCAATCGATGATCGGAATCGCCAGCCGGGCGGCGATCTCACACGGATCCCGGCCCCATTGCAGCGCTGCACACTGCGCTTGCGCGCGGCCCTCGGCGAGGGCGATGTCAGCGAGATGATGCAGATCATCCGGCGGCAGGCGCGACGCCAGGCGATCGGCGCAAAGCATCGACATGGCGAGATCGTGAGCGGACGCCTCGATCGGAGCTGCGCTCGGCTGTCGCGTGAGGGCGCTCGACGCGCTCATATACCGCGCGCACCCTGCACGCTGATGAACGCGACCGGCGTTTCCGGCGCCAGGCCTTCGAGCTCGCTGCCGCCGATGGCAAGTGCCTGGTCGAGCGCGGTCACGCCGGAAAGATCGACCACGCGGCGACCCGAGATCACGAACATGTCGGGGGTGATGATGCTGTCGCCGTTGTAGATCGTCACCTGCTCCCACAACTGACGCAGCTCAGCGAGACCGTTGGCGGCTTTCGCGCCGACCACAACGCCATCGCTGCGCTGGATACGAATCACGCCTTCGCGATCCACCGCGCGAACCGGCGACCGGTGCGATTTGAAGAAGCGCCACTTGCGCTCTTCCACGCTGCCCTGGAACACGCGCATCTGATCGGTGGATGCGACCAGGCGCAAGGTCGCAGGCGCGAGGCCCATCGACGTCGCAGCGATATTGCGTGCTTCGTCTTCGCTCACGTCCTTCAGCAGATCCTGCGCGCGCATTTCGGATGCGCCCATCGCAGTCGCTCGCACACGCTGCGTTTGCGCGTCGACTTCGATCGTCACTTCCACGTTTTCCGGCGCGGCGCCGAGCTTCACCACCGCGTCGAACGCTTCACGCTTGATACGCTGCAGATCTTCCGGGCTCGGATTCGGAATCACACGCTCGACGCTTTCGCGAACCAGCGCGAGCGCAACGCCAATGGACGAGATGACTTCGGCGTCCTGCGAAATTTTAAATGCGAGCTTCATGCGGTCTGCGACGAATGGAATCAACGCCGCCGCTCCGCCGCCCTCGCCCACCAGCATTGCCTGATCGCGATCGAGCTTGTATTCCATCAGCAGGCTCTCGACCACCGGAATGACTTTGCGCGAAGCCTGTTCGAGGATGCGGCGCGCGACTTCTTCTACCGGCACACCGAGTCGCGCGCTCAACGGCATCATGGCGCGGCGTGCAGATTCGGCATTGCCGCGCGCATGCCAACCTTCCTTCACCAGATCGAGCACATTCGCTGCACAGGTATTGGTAATCGCATAGCGCTTGCCGCTGCGCGTACGAATCGCAACGTAATCGTCGGGGTCGCCGTCTTTCGGACGGAACAACTCGAGCTGCGGATCTTCGATATCCGCGGGATCGGCAAATGCCGAATACGGCAGCCCCGCGATGTGCGCGCTGCGCGGTCCGACATCGGCGATATCCTTGCCGCTCACGCGCACCATGCTGCCGCCGGCGATGCCGATCACCCGCACGTCGAGCGAATTGACGTACGTGTCGTGACCGCCGACGCGCGCGTATTTCACCGTGGGCCGGCCATTGCGAATCACGCCGATGTTAGTGCTGGTGCCGCCGACTTCGAAGTAGATGCCGTCGGACACTTTCAGATACATCAGCGCGCCGGCGACGCTTGCGGCTGGCCCCGACAACATCGTCACCGCGGGACGGCGGCGCATTTCCTGAATGTCCATCACGCCGCCATCGCCGCGCATGATCATCAGCGGCGCGGCAATGCCGGCTTCGCGCACACTGGCCTCGGTCATGTTCGCGGTGGCGATCATCTTCGGCAGAATGCTTGCGTTGATCACAGCGGTACGCGTGCGTGTGGTGAGTCCGTACAGCTTGGTGATCTCGTGGCCGCCGGTGGCAGCCATGCCGAGGCTGGCGGCGACGCGCATGACCATCTCTTCGCCGCTCTGATCGTCCACGCCGAACGCGCTGCTCGCGACCACGACCTCTACGCCTTCGGCGCGCAATTCTTCGAGCACTGCTCGCACCGAATCTTCCGTTCGATTCTCGGTGGTAATAAAGCGATGCAGCGGCCGCATGAAGCGTCCGGGTGCGAGCTCGATTTCCTTGATGTTGCTCTGGCCCTTTGCCAGCAATGACTCGACGCGGCTTGCCATGCCGATGATGCCGACCGGCGCGACGTCGCCTTCCAGCAGCGCGTTGGTTGCCTGCGTCGTGCTGTGTGCAAGAAAGACGACGTCGCTCGGATCGGTGCCGGAACGCTGGAGCACGTTGCTGAATACTTCGATCACGCCTTTCGCGACACCGCGAGGATCGGCGTGCGTCGTCAATACCGAGTAGCGCTCGATAACTTCGAACGTGCTGTTATCGATCAGCACGGCCTTGGTGAACGTACCGCCGACGTCGATGCCGATTCTGTAGGTCTTACGTTGCGTCATGTCGCCTGAGGTCCTGTGCGTGCTGAGCAGATGCACGCGCTATCGCGCCGTCACTGGCTGCCGCCGAGCATCGCGTAGCAAATTGCGGAGTTGATTGCCACCATCAAGCATCCGAACGGCAGCGCGGTCTTCAAGAACTGGCCCTGTGGCACCTTGGTATAGCCGATAGTCCACAAGGTCCACGAGTTGGTCGGGTCGACGCTGCCTTGCATGATGGTCGGCGCGAGCCAGAGCGAATACAGGTAACCGATCGGGATATCGTGATTCGACAAAATGATCGCGAGCAAGGCCGCGCCGGTGCCGACCACAACCATGGGGCCGCGGTAGATGCTCAATACGCCCCCGATCAATCCAAAGAACAGTGCTGCCTGCAGATTCGTGTGCGGCAGGATCGGCGCGAAGATCGGCCGCAGCGCCTCCGAGATCTGCGGCATCTGTCCGGCGACGATGATCATCCCGCATATGATCCACAGCGCCGCAATGGTTGCGATGTCCGGAAACGCATCGTAGAAGGTCTTGTTGAACAGATTGAGCGCGCCCTGGAAACTGCGGCTGCGCCAGGTCAGGGCGAGCGCCAATACGATGCTGACCAGGAAGGTCGGGATGATCTGCCACTTCAATCCCATGACCATGATCACCGGAAAGATCGGCACGATGTAGGTGTAGTACGGCGTGCGCTTGCGTGCCG
The DNA here is from genome assembly GCA_038240725.1 of Burkholderiales bacterium. GTDB lineage: Bacteria > Pseudomonadota > Gammaproteobacteria > Burkholderiales > SHXO01 > SHXO01. Next base: position 6,587 of record JBBRGM010000214.1, read on the forward strand.
GCGGGGCGCCGGCTACGTCCACGCTGGCTGCTTTGCGCAGGCCCAGCGAGCGCAGATTCAGATAGATCATCACCCACGCGCACAGCAGATACACCACCAGCGCGATCATCCAGAAATTCAACCACGGCGCTTCGTACTTGATCCCGGGAAACAGCTTTTCGAATGTACCGAACTGCACGAGATTTACGAAGCCGCCGGCGCCGACACCCATGGTGAACGCGGGCGCTGCCACGCGCGCCGGGATGCCCTGGCTCAACATGATGGGCAATGCAATCACGCCGATCGCGATCGCCGCGCCAACGCCGTACATCGAAGTGAACAGCAGCGCCGTCACCAGATTGATTACGATCGCGGTGACGAGTGGCCGGTCGCCGGTCAGCTCTACAGCGGAGCGGATTACGCTCTCGGCGATGCCGGTTTGAATCAGGATCTGCGCAAACCAGGCACCGAACACGATGATGATCACCGCGCTGGCGTACTGCACGGCGCCGCCCTGAAGTACTTTCGCCTGAATGTCCTGCACGCCGATCCCCGCGATGATTGCCCAGACGATCGCGAGCAGCAACAGCATGATAATGGGACTCTGCCCACGCACGATCAGCAAAACGACGACAAGAAACACGAGCAGCAATGCGATGCCGGTTACCATAGCCTGACCTCTCCCCTTTTATCCCGCGTGTTTCGCCGCCGGTTGATTTATGTCCCGACCCACTTGACTGCGGCTCTACTCGCTGTTTGCACGATAGGCGGGCGGTTTGTTCGAGTCGTCGATGCACGTGCTGGACCGGGTTGGAATTCGACGCGTACTCGATCGTGATCGAGGGCGCAACCGTCTCGTTGGCCGGTCGTCGACTCGCTTCTCCGCACGATGCGACTTGCTTACGCGTTGGCCGGCGTCGCGTGACTGAGCGCGGAATTACTTCGGGTTGCGCTTGTCGGTGCCGCGGTAGAGCACTTGATTGGATTCGTCCGTCACGCGCTTGTGGAACGCTACTGCATCGGGATCCATATCCGCCTTCGGCACGATTTCCGGATCGAAGTGATGGTAAGTATCGACACCGCGAACCAGGGTCGCACAGTCGCGCGGTCCGACCGTCTGTTTCACGTACGTGGGTATGTAGCGTATCGC
>JBBRGM010000215.1:0-7706 GCA_038240725.1 Burkholderiales bacterium
AGGTAGCCCGCACCGTCGATCGCCGCTGCTTCGAGTTGCGATTTATCGACGTTGGTCAGCGCAGCGAGCAGCAGCAGGAACATGAACGGCGTCCACTGCCACACCTCCGCCGCGATGACCGCGGGGTACACCAGATGCGGATTGATGGTCCACAGCAGAGTCGCGTCGCTGCCGGTGATCCAGGTCACGATCTGACTGATCGGTCCGAAGCGGTTGTTGAACATCAACGCCCAGGTCGCGCCCGATACGATCGGCGATACCACTACCGGCAACACCAGCAGAGCGATGAACACCTGTCGTCCGGGCAGCGCGTCGAGAAACAACTGCGCCATCACCATTCCGAGAATCAATTCGAGCGGCAGCGCCACTGCGGTCAGGATCAACGTGTGCAGAAATGCTTCCCACAAGCGCTGGTCGTGGAACAGCATGGAGAAATTGCTCAGGCCGACGAAACCGGTGTCGGTGTCGGTCATGGTGATGCCTTGAAAGCTCACCACCAGCAGGTAGATCAGCGGAAAGATGCCGATCAGCAACAGGATGAAGATCGACGGTGCGACCAGGAACAGCTTGAAATTGCGATCGGCGAACGGCGCGCGTTGCGCGATGGGAGCGAGAGTAGAGGCGGTGGAATGCACGTTGAGCCGCCGATGTTTGGATCAGGTAAGGAAAGTCGTCGGACGTCCTACGTATTGCACGGGATCGGCCGTCGCGCAATGAACATCGACACGGCCCACGTGGCTAAAACAAACGGTCCCGCGCGCAGTCACGGGAGCGCTGCGAACGCAGCACTCCCGACAGGTGTAAACCGATCTCGCCGCTTGCGCTTTTGTCCGTTTTCGCCACAGCATCGACTGATTCTCAAGCGATTAGCGTCGTTACTGTTTGGCCGCTTCCTTTTTCGACTTCGGCTTCGCTGGCTTCGTCTGTTCGGGTTCGGCAGCCGCGCTGTTACCCGGATAGCCGCCGGATTTTGCGGCCCACGCTGTGTACACCGCTTTCTGCTTGGCTACGCCGACTTGTTGCGTAACGGCGTCCCACTGCTTGGCGACGTCATCGAGAATCTGCTTGGGATCTTCGCCGCTCCACAGCCGGCTGATGCCCTGGCGGATCGCTTCTTCGTATTTGTCGGTCTGGATCAAAGAGAGATCGAGCAAACCGGTCTTCGACGCGTCCTGCAGCGTCGCCAGATATTCCTTAGCGTCGGGCCACTTGCTCTGATAATCCTTATTCGCGTAATGCGATCTGCGGAACGGATCGCGCAGCGCATATGGCAGCTGCACGCGCTCATTGGAAATCTCTTCGCTGTTGAGCCATTGAATGAACAGGTACGCCTGATCCTTCTGTTTACTGGTGGACGCGACCGAGAGCGAGAAGCCGGCGGCAAGCTCCGGATGTCCGCCGGGCGGCAGTGCATAGCCGACCTTGTTCGCGACTTGCGACTTCGGCACCCAGCTCAGCGCTTTCTCATTGGCAAGATAGCCGGCTGCGAAGCGGCCATACGGCGGCCATGAGATCGTCATCGCGCTCTGTCCCTGGAGAAACACCGCCAGATTGTCGACGAAGCCGAATTTTTCGACGCCCGGGGGCATGAAGCGATTTTCCTTGCGCATTTCGGTGAACGCTTTGACGCCGACCGGACTGTTGATCGTCGCCTTCATCGTGCCGGCATCGAAGAATTTGCCGCCTTCGTTGCGGAAGCGCTCTTCGAACATGAACATTGCCAGCGGCGGCTCGCGGAAGAATGCGCCGCCGTAGATGCCTTCGGATTTCAGTTTCTCGGAGAGAAAGCTGCCGATATCGTCGAACTCTTTCCAGGTCTTGGGCGGCGCCAGCTCGTAGTTGAACTTTGCTTTAAACGCGCTCTTGAGATCGGCGCGCGCAAAGATGTCTTTGCGGTAATACATGATGAACACATCGCCGTCGTCGGGGAAACCGTAGATCTTGCCGTTGACGGTCATCTGATTGTCGCGATAGGTCGGCGCGATGTTCTGCAACTCGGCGCGGTAGCCGAACTTGTCGACGTACTTGTCGAGTTGCTCGAGCGCGCCCGCCTGCACCAGATCGGGCATCCACGCCGGGATGACGTTGAGCGCATCATAAGCGCCGGTGCCTGCGCGGTATTCCTGCATGATCTTAGTGAACATCTCGGCGGTCGGCACTTCGATCACCTTCACCTTGCAACCCGTGAGCTTTTCCCACTTCGGCCCGGAGAACGTAATCGGGTCCTGCGATTGCAGGCCCGCTTCCCAAACGATGGTGATGGTCTTGTCGGTGCAGATTTTCTTGGCGGCGTCGACCGCGGTCTGCGCGGCGCTCTGTGCTGCAGTGGCGGCCGATGCGAACAGCGCGGTTGCCGCGATCGCGGCGACAAACAGCTGCTGCGGGCGATAACGAAAACGATCCCTCATGATGTCTCCTCCCGGAAAGTTCTTATTTGGTTTGCGCGTTCGTCATATGGAGCTACGAATCCAGCCGCGCAGCGTCGAAATCAGCGAGGCAGCATTGAACGCAGCACGGTCATCGCGCGCCGCCATTGTGCACGCTACGCCGCCCCACAGCGAATCGATTATGTTGAACAGCTTGCGGCGGTGTCAAGCAGGCTTCCATGCGAGTCCGGGCGTGATCGTCGAAGCACTCGCGCTTGCGCGGCTATGCAGCACGCCGCTGCCGCATGGGGTGCTGCGAGCGCGTAGAATCACGCCTATGACCACTACCGCGTGGACGTTTCGCGTCAGTCGATGAGCGAAATCGACTGGATGCCTTGGTTGTTCGGCGGCGGCACCGCTGTTGTTACGCTCGGATTGGGCTACTTCGTTTTCATCGGTGTGCGCGCGATTTTCCGCGGCGCACGGCGCACCGCAATGGAGGCGGGTCATCGGCCCGGCAGCGCCAGCCTGCGAGCGGTAGTGCGCATGACCGTCTGGTCGGCGTTCTTCGGCGCTTACTATTTATTTCTGTATTTTTTGAGCCGGCTGATGCACGTGTGGGCGATCCTGCCGGCTATCGTCGGACTGGTGGCGATGATTTGGACGCTGCTAGCAGCGGACCGATTACTCACGATGTCCAAATCGAATGTGCGCGAAACGACGCACATCGCGATTCAGATCGTCGGCGTTCTGGCTGCGTTCTTTTCGGTGATCTGGTACGCCGCCGCACATTGATCGATAACACGCTGGTGGAATATTCAGCATGACTGACGACAGCCAAACGCAGGCCGCGCGCATCATCGCGGACCATCGTTTGCAGCGCCGCGCATTGCCGCCGCTGCCGGCCCCGCTGCGGCCGGCCGATGAGCCGGCGGGATATGCGCTGCAAGATCGCGTGCACGCGCTGTTGACCGCGGATGGCAGCGGACCGGTCGTCGGCCACAAGATCGGCTGTACGACCAAAGTCATGCAGGCGTTTCTCGGTATCGCGAATCCATGCGCCGGCGGCGTGTTCAAGAGTACGGTTCACCTAAGCCCCGCGCGCATCGCGCATGCGGACTTCGTTCGCGTCGGCGTCGAGTGCGAAATCGTCGTGCGGCTCGATCGCGATCTGCCGTGCGAAGGCGCGCCGTTCACGCGCGCAAGCGTTGCTCCTGCCGTGGGTGCACTGATGGCGGGAATGGAGATTGTCGACGAGCGCTACACGGATTTCAAAACCCTGGGCACGCCGACGTTGATCGCGGACGACTTCTTCGATGCCGGTTGCGTCATCGGTGCGCCGCTAACCGATTGGCGGGCACTCGACCTCGCGTCGTTAACCGGGACCACTTTGATCAACGGCGCCGAAGTCGGGCGCGGGCGCGGCGCCGATGTGATGGGCCACCCGTTCGAAGCGCTGTCGTGGCTGGCGAACACGCTCGCGCGACGTGAACGCAGCTTGCGGGCCGGCGAGTTCGTATTCACGGGCAGTGTGGTGGAGACGAAATGGCTCAATAAAGGCGATGTGGTGACGATGGCCATCGAGAGCGTCGGAACGGTAGAAGCGGTATTCGAGTAGCGACGCCCGTCGCCAATATAACAACGCAACGTTGACAGCATCAGGGGCGCGTTCTAACGTACACCATTTTGGTGCGGGCACCTGACGGCTAGTAGAGTGCAGCGTCGCGCCAGGTCTGGTTCAGCGTGACCCCAGAAAATTTGATAGAGGATCAGCATCGTGATTTCGGATCGGGACGTCGCTTCTTATAAAGACAATGGTTATCTGGTAGTCGAAAACTTGGTCGAGCCCGAAGTGGTGCGGGAGATGAAACGAGTCATTGCAGAGCTCGTCGAGAAGGCTCGGGGCGTGACGTCGCACACCGATGTGTACGATCTGGAACCGACACATTCGCCGGAAGCGCCTCGTGTGCGCCGCATCAAACAGCCGCATTTGGTGGCACCGGTATTCTGGGAATTCGCCAAAAGCCCGAAGATGCTCAGCGTGCTGACCAAGCTGCTCGGACCGAACGTGCGGCTGCATGGCACCAAGTTAAACACGAAAGATCCGAAGTACGGCTCGCCGGTCGAGTGGCATCAGGACTGGGCGTTCTACCCGCACACCAACGATGATCTGCTGGCCGTCGGCGTGATGCTCGATGACCTCGAACAGGAAAACGGGCCGTTGATGCTCCTGCCCGGCACGCACAAGGGCCCGATCTACAGCCACCACGCCGACGGTCGCTTCTGTGGCGCCATGGACCCGGCTGTATCCAGGCTGCCGTACGACAAGGCCGTGACGATCACGGGGAAAGCCGGCTCGGCATCCTTCCATCACGTACGTCTCGTACACGGTTCCGGACAAAACACGTCGAACAAGCCGCGCCAGCTGCTGTTGTACGAATGCAGCTCTGCTGATGCGTGGCCGCTGGTGAACTTCAAGACGCTGGAAGAATTCGACAGCCGCATGCTGTGCGGGAAACCGACGATCGAACCGCGGAGCGAATCCGTGCCGATCCGCATGCCGCTGCCGCCCGCGCTGAATCAAGGCTCGATTTACGAGAATCAAACCGCGTCGCGCTCGCGCTATTTTCAGATCGAGCCCGATACGGTATCCGCGAAGTAGTCGCGGCAAGGATAAGAATCACGCAGTCGACGGCGACTCACCGCCGTGCCGGCCCAATTCGATCGCGGCGCGCTGGTCCGCCCACGCTTTCGCTGTCGCGCAGATCACGCAGCGATCGATCCCCAAAGCAAGGTCGAACATAAAGAGGAGCCTCAACATGGATGTCCGGGCAGTCGTGGCTTATAAGGCGGGCGCACCACTGACGATCGAAACGGTGCAACTCGATGGGCCTCGCGCAGGCGAGGTGCTGGTGGAAATCAAGGCGACGGGTATTTGCCATACCGACGAGTTCACGCGATCGGGCGCCGACCCCGAAGGTTTGTTTCCCACGATTCTCGGCCATGAAGGCGCCGGCGTCGTAGTCGATGTCGGCCTGGGCGTGAAGAGCCTGAAGAAGGGCGATCACGTCATTCCGTTGTATGTGCCCGAATGCCGCGAATGCGAATACTGCGTAAGTCACAAGACCAACTTATGCCAGGCGATTCGTGTGACGCAGGGGCAGGGCTTGATGCCGGACGGCAGCAGCCGCTTCTCGATCGGCGGCAAAAAGCTGCACCACTACATGGGTACGTCGACGTTCGCCAACTTCACCGTCGTGCCCGAAATCGCCCTGGCGAAAATTCGCGAAGACGCGCCGTACGATAAGGTCTGCTACATCGGCTGCGGTGTGACGACCGGCATCGGCGCGGTGATCAACACGGCGAAAGTCGAGCCGGGCGCGAACGTCGTCGTGTTCGGTCTGGGCGGTATCGGCTTGAACGTCGTCCAGGGTGCGCGGCTCGCGGGGGCCAACATGATCGTCGGCGTCGATTTGAATCCGGCCAAACGTGAGCTGGCGGAAAAATTCGGCATGACGCATTTCGTAAATCCCAGCGAAGTGCCGGAAGCCGAAATGGTTGCGCACCTGGTCAATCTCACCAAGGGCGGCGCCGACTACAGCTTCGAATGCATCGGCAACGTCAAGCTGATGCGCCAGGCGCTCGAGTGCGCCCATAAGGGCTGGGGCGTATCCGTAATTATCGGCGTGGCCGGTGCCGGGCAGGAAATCGCGACGCGGCCGTTCCAGCTCGTGACCGGGCGCACCTGGAAAGGCACCGCGTTCGGCGGCGCCCGCGGGCGCACCGACGTGCCGCGCATCGTCGACTGGTACATGGACGGCAAGATCAACATCGACGATCTCATCACGCACAAGCTGAAGCTGCAGGACATCAACAAGGGCTTCGATCTCATGCATTCCGGCGAATCGATTCGCGCGGTCGTCGAATACTGATCGCGGTCCGGCGCGTCGAAAGCGAAGGCGATCGCATGAGAACCATCAGCGAGCACAGTAGTTTCGGCGGCATGCAAGGCTTCTACGCGCATGACTCCAGCGAATGCCGCAGCGAAATGAAGTTCTCCGTCTATCGGCCGCCGCAGGCTGCGCACGGCAAGGTGCCGGTGTTGTATTACCTCGCGGGGCTGACCTGCACGGAAGAGACGTTCGCAACCAAGGCCGGCGCGCAACGGCTCGCTGCGGCGCTCGGCATCATGCTGGTGGCGCCGGACACCAGTCCGCGCGGGCTCAATCTGCCGGGCGATTCCGCGAGCTGGGATTTCGGCGTCGGCGCAGGCTTCTATGTAGACGCCACACAAGAACCTTGGTCTGCCAACTATCGGATGTACAGCTACGTCACGCGCGAGCTGCCGGAACTCATTGCATCGCAATTTCCCAGCTCGGGCCGCGAAGGCATCTTCGGTCATTCGATGGGCGGTCACGGGGCGCTCGTCTGCGCGCTGCGCAATCCGGAGCAGTACCGTTCAGTCTCGGCGTTCGCGCCGATCTGCGCGCCGTCAATCGGCCCGTGGGGCGTCAAAGCGTTCACCGGTTATCTCGGCACCGATCGCTCGAGATGGGCGAAATACGATGCAACCGAGCTGGTGCGCGAGCAGCGCATCGATTCGCTGATCCTGATCGATCAGGGCCTGTCCGACAAATTTCTCACCGAGCAACTGTACCCCGAGACGTTTCAGGAAGCCTGCCGCGCTTCCGGCCAGGGGCTCAAGCTGAGACGCCAGGATGGCTACGATCACGGCTACTACTTCATCTCGACGTTCATTGACGATCATCTGCGGCATCATGCAGCCGCCCTGCTGGCCTGACGCGAACGACATAAGCTGAAATAACGACTGAGGAGCACGTCATGCAAAAGCTGCTGGTGTATCAATCGCTGTGGGCGATGGAACGGCGCCGGCCCGATGGCCAGGAATGGTCGATGCAGCAGAAGCTGGAAATGATTCGCGATGCGGGCTTCGACGGTGCAGGCGTGCGCTTTTTCGATTACGCGTACGCGAAAGAGGTCACCGATTTTCTGCGGGCCAACCAGATGACATGGCAGGCGCAGTGTTATCCGAAAACAGTAGACGACTTGAAGCCGATCATCGAGCACGTCAAGGAGCTCGGCGCCGATCACATCAATCTGCAGCCCGACGTGCGGCCGTATCGGGTCGAACAATGCATTCCGTATATCGATGGCTGGCGCCGCATCGCGCACGACGCGCGCCTGCCGGTGCACATCGAAACGCATCGCGATCGGATGACGACCGATCTGTTTTTCACCTTGCATCTGCTCGACTGCTTTCCCGATCTGCGCATGACCGCGGACATTTCGCATTACGTGGTCGGGCGCGAATTTGCGTGG
>JBBRGM010000216.1:0-7695 GCA_038240725.1 Burkholderiales bacterium
CGCATCGATGCGGCGAACTTCCTCTACGTAGGCGTGGTACAGACGCTTTTCGAGGCGATGGTCGTGAGGCATAAAAGAAGCTCGCCGTACGTACACATCCAAAAAAATCTCGTTGGCCAAGCCGCTCGGGATGAAGCGCTGACGGAACTCGCGTTGCGCGGATTTTTCCGCGTCGAACAGATCCGGATCGCGCGGACGATTAGGACTGTCACCATAGACGCGCGGATCATTGTGCACACCGAGCGGACCCGAACCGGGCACGATCGAGGTACGCTTGCCAATCTCACCGTCTCGCAGCGCGTCCGGGGTGCCGCCGAACTGATCAGGAAATCCACCGGTAAACGGCAACTCGTAGAGAGGATGAATCCAGTTAGTCTGGTAATTGAATTCCCAGTAGGCGTGGCAGTCGCTCTGTTGCAGGCAGTTGTAGGCGCCCATGCTGAGCTGTATCGGCACGACATTGCTTTGCACGTCTGGAAAATGATCCTGCGCGTTTGGCAACCGCACCGGGTCGCCGTCGATGGTGAAGATTCTGCCGGGCCTATTGTGTCCGCTGCCCATCCTGGCAATCCATGCGGCATCCTCAGCCGTGATCGCGCCGAACTGTGGACGGCCATCGGGGCGAAGCGCCGCCACCTGCGGGACTACGAGATCGTGGATCATCCAGCCCTCGTACCAGCCACTCTCATTGTTGATCACGAACAGACCGGCAATATCGGTAAAGATATCGATGAAGGCGCCTGGATCATTCGGATCGGTGGGCAATCCCGGTTTGGGTTCCACCACGAGTCGCACACTTGCAATCGTCGGCGCACCGCAGTTGGAGCCGGTTGCGGTCTTCATCGCCGTTTCGTTCAAACCCGCAATCACCGCGGTGAACACATTGGGCTCAAAGCCGTTGGTATCGAGCAGATAGTATTGAAACAGCTGGCTTGGATGGTCGGCCTCGGGAAACGCTTGCACCGGAAGCACGCTATGCGAGCGCGCGGCCAGCTCCGCAAGACGGTTCTTGAGCGGCACGGGCAAATTGACTACGTCAGCACGGGCGAGAATCGTTTGCATGTCCGCATCCGCGTGTGGATTGGGATGACACGTCTGCTCCTCTGCGTGCGCGGCTCCGAAACCGGCAAGTGCTAACACCGCGATTTTTGCCAGCGGCGTTCGCAATAATTTTTGCAGACATCCATGGCGATTCGTTTTAGCAGACTTCTTCATCGAAACCTCCTGCACGAAGTGAATAAGCGCGGGAATCACCCGCAGCGAGCAGCGGCATTGTCCGAGCGTCTGTATCGATGCACCGGTGCCGATGCGTGCGGTATGTTCGCGATGAAAATCGAAAAGTTCATTGCATCGCTGATCTGAACCTCGCGCAGAAATGCAGGTATTAACCGTTGCGGTAGCTTCGTGCGATTGGTTAACGCCCCGTGCAATTGCTGACTACCAGTGCAATTGCTGACTATCAGCGCGATTTCTGAATGCGGCAGCGCGATCTCTGAACTCGACAGCGAAGAGGCGTGCGGTGCATGCGGGAGAATTGAGTACAGCGGAGTGTAAGTAGTCGGTGACGAGAACGCGCGGCACTACGCACACGATTGTTTTATCGCCGCCAGTGCGCATGTCCAAGGCGCTTCTACGGACGCAACGTCAGCGCACCCCACCAGGCGAGCTCGCGCGCACGTTTCGATGCGCTACGGTTCATCTAACTTTCGCCCGATATGGACACGGCGCTGTCGCGATCAAGCTTGAGGGGGAACGCTGCGCATCTCGTTTATTTGCGCCCTGAGACTTGTCACAAACGAACATTTGCCGACGCTAACAAGTAACATCCGGTCATATGCAAAGGCCCACAAGTCATATAGCGTGGCGTGCTAATCCAACAACCGGGCTGCTATGCTATGCGGCCCCCATTGTTCAACGTGAGGAGAGCAGACCATGACCACCAACACGACCGAAAAACCAGTCAACAACGGCGTCAACGTCGACGCGCTGCTTGGCGCACGCGAAGCGTTGATCAAAGCGCCCGAGGCCGCCCAGTTCAAATGGCGCGCCACCAACAAGTGGGTGAACGGCACGTATAGCCAATCGACTGTCGAAGGCTTCTTCGGCCTTGGCGGAGAGCAGAAACACAACAGCCAGTTTACGTTCGATGCCGACCATCCGAACGTGTTCGCGTCCGAAGACAGAGGCGCCACGCCGGTCGAGCTCGTGCTCGCGGGTCTGGCGAGTTGCCTTACGGCCGGTGTCGCCGCGGTCGCGCAGATGCGCGACATTCAATTGCGTTCGGTTACTGCAACGCTCGAAGCCGGGATGGACATTCGCGGCATCCTCGGCGCCGACGCCGACGTACGCAACGGTTTCGACGGCATCAAGGTCACCTACAAGATCGATGCGGATGCGTCCCCGGACGACATTAAAGCGCTGGTCGCGCAATCGCAAAAGCGTTCGGCCGTCTACGACATTCTCACCAACCCGACCAACGTTACCGTCGAAGTCGAGTAACGCTTTCGCACGATTCGCATAACAGACGGTGCGCACGACTGCGGTCGTAATCGGGGGCGGACAGGCAGGATTGGCGATGAGCCGGTGGCTCGCCGAGCGTTCGATCGACCACGTGGTTCTCGAGCGCGGCGAGCTCGCCAATTCGTGGCGAACCGAGCGGTGGGATTCGCTCCGATTGCTCACGCCGAACTGGCAGAGCCGTCTGCCCGGCTACGCCTATGAAGGCGATGATCCGGATGGTTTCCGCACGATGCCGGAAACGATCGCGTTCCTCGAGCGGTACGCGAACACCATCGCAGCGCCGGTAAAAACCCACTTTACGGTCTCTTCGCTCCGACGCAGCGGCGATGGCTATGAGGTCGTCACCTCGCAAGGCAGTTGGCACTGCGACGCTGTGGTGATTGCGACCGGCGCATGCAACAAGGCAACGGTGCCTGCGGTTGCCAGCGTGGTGCCATCGGCGATCGCCCAGGTCACCGCGATGGCATACCGCAATCCGAACCAGCTCGAGCCCGGCGGCGTGCTCGTCGTCGGCGCTTCCGCGTCCGGCACGCAGATCGCCGACGAAATTCAGCGCGCCGGCCGCGCTGTCACCTTGGCGGTGGGCGAGCACGTGCGCGTGCCGCGCGACTACCGCGGCAAAGACATTCAATGGTGGATGGACGCGACCGGTGTCCTCGACGAACGCTACGATCAGGTCGATGACATCGTCAGAGCGCGCAACGTGGCGTCGCTGCAACTCGCAGGTTATGCCGATCGCAGAACGATCGATCTCAATTCGCTCACCGCGACCGGCGTCAAGCTGGTCGGCCGTCTCGTCGGCGTCAACGATGGCAAGGCGCAATTCTCGGGTTCGCTCCGCAACGTTTGCGCACTGGCCGATCTCAAGATGAAACGCCTGCTCGATTCGATCGACGAGTGGGCCACGCAAAATGGCCTCGACGGCGATACGGCGCCGTCACATCGTCTGCCGTCGACCGAAGTCGAAGTATCACCCCCGCTTCTTCTCAATCTCGCTCGCAGCGAGATCAAGACGATCATCTGGGCGACCGGCTTTCGTCCCGACTACGCGTGGCTGGACGTGCCCGTGCTGGACGGCAAAGGCTACATTCGACATGACGGCGGCGTCGCCGAGTCGCCCGGCATGTACGTCATGGGCATGCCGTTTCTGCGGCGCCGCAAGTCGAGCCTGATCGATGGCGTCGGGGACGATGCGCGCGATTTGAGCGGACATCTTTCCTCATATCTCAGCGAGCGGCGCCACTTGTCTCGCGCCCGCCAAACGCAGGCCAGCTAGGTTCACCTTAGAGATGCCCAGGTATGGGCATGCTTCGCTACACCGCTGATGTAAAGATGTCATGTACTACCCTGCTTGACGCTCGTTCGTTACCTGATGATCTCGATTAACCACATCAGCGAATCACCTCGTTGGCTATCGCGAGGACCGATTCAGGAATACGTAGGCCGAGCGCTTTGGCGGTCTTGAGGTTGACCACTAACTCGTACTCCGTGGGTTGTTCAACCGGGAGATCAGCGGGTCTGATGCCTTTGAGGATCTTATCGACGTGGCGCGCGGCCTTGCGGAACAACGCGACGTAGCTTGGTCCGTAGGACATCAGTGCTCCACCCTCGGGATAGTCTCTGTCCTCATGGATGTCCGGCAGCTTGGTCAGCGACACCAATTCAATGACCCTTCTCCGGTGTACCGCGAAAATGGCTTGAGGTGCGAAGAGCACCGCTTCGGCGCGGCGTTTGAGTTCCGTGAAGGCGCGCTCCAGTTCATTCGGCGTCGTGACCAGCACCGGAACAATGTCGATCTTCAACCCGCGCGCAGCGACTTGCGCCTCTTGCCAATATAGCTCCCAGACTTTGTCGGCCGGGTGCCCCAGGGCGCCCACGCGTTTCAGACCCGGGACCACTTGCTTGAGGAGATCGAGTTGCTTTCCCGCTAGATCGATACCCATGTCTGTCATGCCGGTAACATTGCCGCCTGGACGAGACAGGCTGGCTACAAGGCCGGCCCCCAGCGGGTCGCCAACAGCCGTGAAGACCACGGGAATCGAAGCGGTCGCTCCCTTAACCGCGAGCGCCACCGGCGTGGTCGGGGCGACAATGACGTCAACTTTAAGGTGGACCAACTCGGCGGCAAGTTGGGGGAGCGTCTCAAATCGGCCCTGTGCGCTACGGTACTCGATCGAGACGTTCTGGCCCTGAACATAACCCAGCGTCTTGAGCCCCTCGACGAAGGCTTGTAGAAATAGTGGATCGACCTCCAGACCAGGCGCGAGGTAGCCGATTCGCCATACTTTCGCAGGCTGAGCAACCGCGAGATTGGAGAGAATCAGGGCTCCTGCGTTTGCCAAGAAGAAACGACGGGAGATCACTGGATCACCTCATCAGCGCGCAGACATGGCTGCAATATGGTTGCAAAGTGTACGCCGAGCAGGCGAGTAAGTTCGGAGCACGGACGCGCGAAGATCGCCGACTTCGCAGCAAGAGATGCGTCAGATCGGCCGATAAACGACTTGCACTAGCGCGCGCTTATCATCAGCGCACCTCGAATGCGCATAACCGTCGATGCCCCGGGCATCAGCGGTTGTGAACGCGCATTTCGTGGAAGTCTCGGCCGCTCTGCAACAACACGAGATGCCTACGCAACGGCGCTCAGCGCGAGTACGCTGTTCACGCGATCGCGCGTTAGTCCGATTCGCCGACAAACCGCGAGCCCGACAAGACCGCTGACCAACACCCATACGATGCCGGGCTCCGGGACAACATCGAATGGCGCGGCAACCTTCCATCCGTTGCCGTCCGCATCCGTCAGACTTAGTCGAATTTCGTAAGCTCCAGTCTGCGGCAACGACGGGTCCAGGGCAAAGTCGAGACTCTCGATAAAGAACGACGGAAAATGGCTATGCCCATCGACCGCGAACGGCGGGTTGACAGCATCCAATGCTGGTACGTCAACGTTCGCTAATGCGCTGAAAGGCACGCCATTGCGAAACGTCTGACCGCCGAATTTGATTGGGAAAAGGCTGTTGGGAATGATTGGACCGGAGGCGAAATCCGGCGACGAGCCGACCGCGCTGCCGGCTCGGGGTACATTCATCCACACCACGTACACTGCATTCCCGTTGGAAAACTCCGACGGATCGAAGACGGACTTCTCAACGAATCCCAGACTGCTCACGCTGTCTGCCAGCTCATGATCATAAGGGCCTGCGTGCGCGGCGCCTGGTCCGATACCTAATTCCGGGTGGGGCTGGTGGTTAGGCGGGGGAAGGAGCTGACCGACCGTTTGAGCAAACCCAGCGTAGTCGGGTGCAGTGCCGACCGGTGCGGAAAATAAATGAACATCGACGGGCTCCCAGGTGGGTGTGCCGATCGGTGTCAATATGGCCGCGGCAGCATTCGACGCGCTCGTACCCACAACTGCAATCATGCTCGCGAGAAAAACGAGCAAACGAGTCACTCTCATTTTTTTGTCCCCTCTCGGCAGTATTGATTAGTGTCGCCAACGTTGCTGCACGCACACGACAGTGTCAGGTGCAAACAGGAATCAGTGTGCGCTAGTCACACCAAGTACGCCCCCTCGACAATCGTTGGCCGGAATGTAATTACCTTGCCTATCATTATTCCGCGCAGGCAAATCGCATATGTCGCCGGCAGACGTCCCTGCCGTTACGACGTACCTCGATATTATGCTCGCGAAGTTCGTGGGAAAAGAAAAGACGATAATCTCGTCTTCAGCAAGGTGTCGTCCGCTCGCGGACTCGTTCAACCTATGATGCCGAGCGGAGCATTTGCAACATCCGTCGCGAATAGGCGTGGATAAAAATACTAATCGGAGGAGATCAGCATGTGTCATCTGTGTACGATGTCGCGCCGGAAGTTTCTGAGTAGGTTTGCGGTCGGCACAGCAGCGGTGGTCGGATCGGCAGCGTTCGGAACCGGCGCGGCGTTACTGACATCGGGCTCGGCGCGCGCAGCGGAGCCCGTCGTTCTCGGCAAAGGGCAGTATCGCTACACGGTGCAAGAGAGCTGGGGCGAGCTGCCGACCGGGATGACGTTCGGCGATGGCGCTGCAATCTGCGTAGACAGCAGCGACAACGTCTATGCGTTCACGCGCGGCGCGCACCCGGTCATCGTGTTCGATCGCAACGGCAAGTTTCTGCGCTCGTGGGGACAAGACATCGGCTTCACGAATCCGCACGGCGCCGCCATCGGACCGGACGACATGCTCTACCTCACCGACGATCATGGCCACACCGTGCGCAAGTGCACGCCGGATGGCAAGCTGCTGATGACGATCGGTACGCCGAAAACCCCGGCGCCGCGCTTCAGCGGAAACCCCTTCAACCGCTGCACGCATACAGCGCTGTCTCCGACCGGAGAGATCTACGTCTCCGACGGCTATCAGAACGCTCGTGTGCACAAATATTCTCCCGACGGAAAACTGCTGTTCTCGTGGGGCGAGCCCGGCACCGACCCGGGACAATTCAACCTCGTGCACAACATCGCATGCGACGACGACGGTTGGGTCTATGTCGCCGACCGCGAAAATCACCGCGTGCAGGTGTTCGACGGCAACGGCAAATATCAAAGCCAGTGGAACAACCTTGCGCGGCCGTGCGGTTTGTTCGTGGCGCGCGGTAAGAATCCGCTCGCGTTCATCGGCGAGCTCGGCCCGGAATCCGTCGCGACGCTCACGCAAGGTGTGCCGAACATCGGCCCTCGCGTTTCGATCGTGTCGAACAAGGGCGAGGTTCTCGCCCACCTCGGCACCCAGCCGATCGGCGAAGGCGTCGGCCAATTCATCGCGCCGCACGGCATCGCCGTCGACTCGCGCGGCGACATCTACGTCGCCGAAGTATCCAACACCTACTGGGCGATTCTGTACGGCAAGAAACCCGATCACGAGCTGCGCAGCTTTCAGAAGCTGGTCAAGATGGGGTGAGACGGAAAAATCTAGCAGCACGTGCTCGGCTTTGGTTCAAGAGTTGATCTCGGCCGACACGAGCAACTTGGTTTCGTTTTTCCACGGCCGAGGCCGAGCACAATTTCGAGCGTCGTGCAGCTAGAAGGGAAATGGCGTTATGAGCGATTTAGTGCAAAAGCTACGCAAGGAAGCGCGCAAGCTATCTCCAGCTGAGCGCATTCAACTGGTTGATGAGATTCTATCGAGCCTGGATCAAA
>JBBRGM010000217.1:0-7691 GCA_038240725.1 Burkholderiales bacterium
CTCGGAGACTTTGCGCGACATGTCTACCACCTCCTCGAGCGGTGCGGGCCGAGCACCGGCTCCAAACGCTTCGCGATGAACTCGCGCGCGCGGAAGATGCGCGTGCGAACAGTGCCGACGGGAATGCCGAGCATCTCCGCGATCTCCGGATAGGTTTTGCCCTCGACTTCGAACAACATCAAAGCCTCGGAGAGCGTCGGCTGTAATCGCGAAATCGCCTTCTCGACGGCGTCGGCGATCTGGCTCGCAATCATCTTGCGCTCGGGATCTTCGTTGTCGGATATGCCGGGCTCGAATGCATCGGCGCGCTCCTCGGGCGCATCCTCGCCCAACAGCACGGGATTCGGATCGCGTTTGAGCGCAGTGAGCGCGACGTTGGTGGCGATGCGATACAGCCAGCTGTAGAACGCACTGTCGCCGCGGAACGAGGCGAGCCCTCGATAGGCACGGATGAAGGTGTCCTGCACGACGTCTTCGACGTCGCTCGCGCGACGAATGTAGCGCGCGACGTGGCGCGCGATGCGACGCTGGTATTTGACGACGAGTGCTTCGAACGCGCGCTGATCACCGGCTTGGGCGAGCCGAACCAGCGCGAGGTCAGGATCGGTAGTTTCCATTGCGAGACCAGCATACGCGAATCGCTGCGCGGCCGTCTTCGCAGCCGGCCGCGCCGGCGCGTCGATTCCCGGCGCAATCGTCGACAGCGTTGCCAAGTTCAGTACCGATCGCGCTCCGCAGCTGGACACCGCGCTACCAATCTCCTCTCGTTCGATGCGCGAGCGGCGCATCAGCGTTGGTTATCCGAGTTACCCGCGGAAACCCCAGCTACCCGCGAAAGACCCGAGTTGCCCGAGAAAGACCCCAGTTACCCGAGAAAGACTTGGCGCTGCGCGAGCAGTTCAATCAATTTGCGCAGCGACGTACGAAAGAAAAGTAAAACTGCGCCCCATTGCTTCCAGTCAGACCATGCAGTGACGCGGCATTCGATGCGTCATCTCTAGATTTTCAAAACACCGCAAAGGAGACTACATGACATCGTTCTCGAAACTCATCGCCGCCGCCGTGCTGGCGATCGCATCATCGGTTGCGTTCGCGGCCGACATCGTCGACACCGCAATTGCGGCCGGAAATTTCAAAACGCTGGTGAAGGCAGTGCAGGAAGCCGGCTTGGTAGACACGCTCAAAGGCCAGGGACCATTCACCGTGTTCGCACCGACCGACGCGGCGTTTGCCAAGCTGCCGGCCGGTACGCTCGACGGCTTGCTAAAGGATAAGGACAAGCTCGCGCAAATTCTGACCTACCACGTTGTCCCCGGCAAAGTGACAGCGGCAGACATCAAACCCGGCGAAGTCAAAACGGTGGAAGGCCAGTCATTGAAACTGCGCAGGAAGGGCCGCGCGGTGATGGTGAATAACGCGAAGGTAACCAGCGCCGACATCATGGCATCGAACGGCGTGATTCACGTCATCGACACCGTGATGATCCCGAACTAACTTCAGCTATCAGCTAAAAGCATGGCTCCGCATATACGTACGCGGAGCTATTCATGCGTAGGCTATTCGGCGATGCCTGGCGGGGACTATCCCGGATTATTCAGACTTGACCGAATCGGAACACGCGATGCCCAAGTGATGTCTCCGTTTGAACACATTGACACGCAACGCCGTTGGCATATGCTCACGCACAGGATACGCAACGTATCGCCGACGGAGTAGCCGCTGTGGTGCACGCCTTAGCACGCGTCTTGGTAATCTGGTCCCACTCGTTTCGCCCCTTGGGCTATCCGGCTTTTCGGCTGGATCGATTTCGCCGCTGTCTCCTCGCTTACGTTACGGCAGTAACCTGCGCGCTTTCTACGGGCGCTGCGTGGCCCGCATACTTCACCTCGTCTCTTGGATCGCCCCTGGCAGGTCCGAGCGATTGCGATGACTGCTTCGAGCAGGTGTCGTTCAGCGCCGGCCAGACCATTAATTATTTCGGACAAATCTACGACAGCTTGTTCGTCGGGTCGAACGGTTACGTTACGTTTGGGAGCGGCTTGTCGGAATACACACCGCTCGAGCTCACGTCGCGCGCGGCGCCGCCCATGATTGCCGCGGTATGGACCGACCTCTTCTCTGTCACCGACGCCGACGCCAACGTTTTCGTCAATACATCTACACCTGGGCAGATCGTCGTTACCTGGGACGACATCACACACTTCATCGATAATTCCGTTCGCACGTTCGCGCAGCTCGTCATTCGCTCCAATCAATTCGCGATTCCCGCCGGGCAGGGACAAATCGGATTTTTTTACGGGGCGATCACCGATCCCAATCCGGCTGTCGCCGGCTTCAGCAACGGCAATCCCACCGTAGACGATGGCGACCTGCAGTTCTACGAAGGTCCCGCTTCGGGACTCTCCGGCCGTGAGCTCTGGATGACGGCGCCAGTGGTCTCCGTTCTGCCGGCGGTGCCCGAGTCCAGCACCGCCGGTGCTCTCGCCATAGGTCTTCTCCTGGTCGGACTGGCGCGAGCGCGTTGGCGGCTGCTGTCGCGAGCGTGACTGCCGCAGAATATCAGCCGCGGTGCAGACGACAGCGCCTCACAGGCGCCTTCGTCAAATGATGCTTGGCGCCTGCTTGCGACACCCGCCTTAGTTCATTGAAAGCTTAGGCCTTAACGAAGTTCGACGTACGCATGTCGCCTGGACCAAGACGCTTGACGCGTTACTAACCCAATAACAGACTGGTCGCGGGTTTTGTATGTGTCCAAATGAATTGGAGGCGCCATGAAACGCAGCTCGATTCTCACGTCGCTTTTGCCGATGATCGCTATTGCCTCGTTCGCTACAGCGCACGCAGGGTCGATTATTCTGACAGGCCATGACGATGACCTGCACGAGTCGAACGAAGCACTCTTGGCGGTAAGCGCATTTACCAACTTCGTAGGGTCGGGGGACTCGAACAAGAAACCGGCGCTTCCCATACTGGTGTTCGATCAGGGCACGCAACTGTCGAGCACACTGACCTTTCTCGGCTATTCGGTCGTCGCTGTCGACCCGGGCGCGGGCCCGATCGATACGACGCTCTTCGATCACAACAAATATGCGGCGTTCGAAGTCGCCTCTGACACCACTTGCGGCGGCTGCGACAATGACGCGACCGGCTCCGCCAATCTCTCTACCCCTGCGGTGAAGTCCGCGATCGCGAGCTTCTTCAATGCCGGCGGCGGGATCGTTGCCTTTGCCGGTGCGTCCAACCCGTCGTATTACGATTTCATACCCAGTACGGTCAGCAACCCCGGTCTCGTCGATTGTCCACCCGGCGACTGTTTCACCCAGACCGCTGTAGGCGCGCAGTTGGGTATCCCCGCAGTGACTACCGACTACCCGCATAACTTCTTCCCGTTCCCCGGCTCACCCGGGATGTCATCTGCATGGGTAGCGACAGAAGTATTCAATGGCAAAGATGCCGATGGCAACACGCTGGTTAATCAGCCATTCACCGTGGCGATCAAAGGCTCGATCGTGTGCGACCCCAGCACGTCCGGCTGCTTCATAACGCCCGAGCCATCGACATGGCTGGCGATGGGGCTCGGATTGGCGATCGTCGGTTTCGCCCGCAACAAACGCATTCGGGCGGCCGTGTCTTAACACGACGTTGCATGCAAGATGTCATGTGGAACGGCTCGCTCCACATGACATCCTCAAGCTCTACCGCACCGCTCTGCTCTGTACGCATCTCACGCACCGTCGCCGCGCATCTCGATGCGCGTGCACTTCGCCGACTGAATTGCAGTGAAAGTAGTCGCCTTCCGATCAACTCACCGCACGGCGTCGCCCATACGAAACTCGTGCGTGAGCTCGTCGAGCCTGGCCTTGAGCGAAGGATCGATCTTGAATTCCGCAGCGGCGACCGTCGCCTTCAATTGCTCCGGTTTGCTTGCACCTAAGATCACCGAAGTAATCACCGGGTTCGCCATTACCCAAGCGACTGCGAGCGTCGTCAGCTCCGTGCCGGCTTCCTTGGCGATCTTGCCGAGCGATTCGATCGCGTTGAATTCTCGATCGCGCCAATAACGCTCGGTATACATTTTTCCCGCGGTGCCGAGCGTAAAGCGTGAGTTCTCCGGCGGACGATCCGAAAGTTTGTGCTTCCCGGTGAGCAGACCGCCGGCAAGCGGATTATAGGGAATGACCGCAATCCGTTCCTCCGCACAGAGCGGAAACAAATCGCGCTCGAATTCGCGGAACAGCAGGTTATAGCGCGGCTGCACCGAGACGAGCTTCGCCCAGTGGTTGGCCTCGCTGCGCCCGAGCGCGCGGGCGACGCGCCAGCCATGATAATTAGAGCAGCCGACATAGCGCGCCTTGCCGCTGCGCACGACGGTATCGAGTGCCTCGAGCGTTTCATCCATCGGTGTCAGGGCGTCGTACTGATGCACCTGATACAGATCGACGTAGTCGGTGCCCAGACGCTTCAGCGATGCATCGATCGCTGACAGAACGTGCTTGCGCGAGGTGCCTTGCTGCCATGCTTTATGGCCCATCTTGCCGTGGCACTTGGTCGCTACGATGAAGTCTTCGCGTTTTCCACGCAGCCACTTGCCGACGATTTCCTCCGTGCGTCCCGCGATTTCCGGCGTACCGCCGAGCGGATAGACATCCGCGGTATCGAGGAACGTGATGCCGGCCTCTGCGGCCGCGTCGAGAATCCGAAACGAAGTCGGCTCGTCGCATTGCAGCCCGAACGTCATGGTGCCCAGGCACTGCCGCGACACTTGCATTCCTGTATTGCCGAAACTAACGTGCTGCATGCGAGCTCCTTTATCGATAGGTAAGACGACATAAGATGTCGATCGAGTTCAGTTGTTTCCAGCGACGCGGTTACGAGCGAGCTATGTATAAGCGCAAGGTATCAGCGACCCAGACTATCAGCGACTCAGGGCCTGTTCCAGGTCGCGAATGAGATCGCTCGGATCTTCCAATCCTACCGATAGGCGAATCATCGAATCGGTGATGCCGCGGCGTCGGCGCTCAGCCGGATCCATGTCGTGGTGCGAGGTCGTCGCCGGCTGCGTGATGAGACTTTCTGCACCGCCCAGACTTGGCGCGAGCGTGATGAGATTCAGCGCGTCGACCGCGCGCATCGCCTCATCTGCGGTGCCGTGAACATCGAACGTCACCATGCCGCCGAATCCTGACATCTGCTCGGCTGCAACCGCGTGACCCGGCGAGCCGCGCAGGCCTGGATAATAAACGCGCGCAACTTTCGGATGCTTGCTCAGCATCTCGGCAATCGCCGCGGCTGTTGCGTTGTGCCGCTCGACACGCACGACGAGCGTAGCCAGACTGCGTGACAGCCGATGTGCAATGTCCGGCGCAATCGCTTGTCCAAGATTTTTGCGCCATGGGCGAATGGCCGCGAGATTTGCGTCGCTACCCGCGACAACGCCGGCAGTGAGATCGCTGTGACCGCCTAAATATTTCGTCGCGCTCTGCATGACCAGATCGGCGCCGAGTGCGAGCGGTCGCTGATTCACGCACGATGCAAACGTATTGTCGACCGCGACGAGCGCGCCGTGTGCATGCGCAATCGCGGCAACGCGCCTGATGTCGATGATGTCGAGCGTCGGGTTGGTCGGCGTTTCGAAATACACCAGGCCGGTTCCGGCCTGCAGAATCGCGGCGAGACGATCGATCTGTGCGGAATCGATGAGCTGCGCGTGCAAGCCGAGACCGGGCAACTGTTGTGTCAACAGCTCCAAGGTGCCGCCGTACGCATCGCCGATACACACGATGCCCCTGCGCCCATGCGCCAGCAGCAGCGACGAGATCGCCGCCATGCCGGAGGAGAACGCCAATGCGCCTTCGGCCCCATCCAGGCTCGCAAGTTTTTCCTCGAGACTGCGGATCGTCGGATTGGAACCGTAACGCGTGTAGAGGTAGCCCGGCTTGCGCCCGTCGATGACGTCGAGCAGCGCCTGTGTCGAGTCGAAACGAAATGTCGAGCTGTCGTACAACGGCGTGTGCGGCGATCCGAGCGCATCGTCAAGATCGCCCGCGTGGATGCTGCGCGTCGACAGTCCCTGCTGCGGGTCGCTGTGATCTTTAGTCATGTTTCTCGAATCTTCGATTGGCGCCGATGGCGTCGTGGCCGGCGAAATGCGCAGCCCGCGGTTATAAGTTGGCCGCTAATTCTCGCGTGAGCTGGGCCGCCGGAATTTCCTTGCAGCCGCTCGCGTTCTGTCCGGACCACAACGGGGAGAATTCGCCGGAGCCTTGGCTTTCCGCTTTTGCACGCAGCGGCGCGATGGCAGATGTGGCTAACGGGAATGCCGGCGGCGCGCTGCTCATCGGCCCCAGCTCGCGCAGCGCCTGATTCATGATTCCGCGCGCAGGCCGTCCGGTGAACAGATTCGTGAGCGCGGTGTGGCGTGCGCCCTCGCCTTTCAGCGCAGCGCGATGGATCGCGCTGATAGTCGCTTCCGGGCACAGCAGGTATGCGGTGCCCACTTGCACACCTGCCGCGCCGAGCGCCATCGCCGCAGCAACGCCTTGCGCATCGGCTATGCCGCCGGCGGCGATCACCGGCAGCTTGACCGCACGCACCACCTGCGGCAGCAGCGCGAACGTACCGATCTGCGTGCTCAGGTCCTTGGACAAGAAAATTCCGCGGTGCCCGCCGGCTTCCAGGCCTTGCGCAATGATCGCATCGACGCCGTGCGCCTCGAGCCAGAGCGCCTCTTCGACAGTGGTTGCCGACGAGAAAATTTTCGCACCCATCGCTTTCACCCGATCGACCAATTGTTTCGGCGGCAAGCCGAAATGAAAGCTCACGACAGCGGGCTTGAACTGATCGAGGACCTCGGCGGCTTCCGAGGTGAACGGCGCACGTCCAGGGCCGGTGGGAATATTTGCCGGATCGATTCCGAATTGCCGGTAGAACGGCGCGAGCGCTCTGCGCCACGCAGCCTCGCGTTCGGCATTCGGTGTCGGCGGCGTGTGGCAGAAGAAATTCACGTTGTACGGTTTGCTGGTCTGGCGCTGAATGACGGTCAGTTCTTCTCGGATGCCATCCGGCGTGAGCATCGCGCAGGCCAGCGATCCGAGCCCGCCGGCATTGGAGACGGCCACCGCCAGCGCACTGCCTTGCGCGCCCGCCATCGGCGCTTGCACGATCGGCAGGTCGATGCCGAGGAAGTCTGTGAGATTCATGATCGGGATATCAGCTTTCCAATTGCTCCGCCTCTCGCGCCATCGCGTCAACGCACGCAATTCAGGTTCATTGACAGGTATGCGGCCGGAGATCGATCGAAGAGAACGTCTGTGAACAACGGTATTGTGCACCAGCTTGCCTGCGCGCGTTGCGAGGCCAGGGACGCCGGCGTCAGCGCGATTTCAGCCGACCCGCGCGATCCGGTTGACGACGTAGGATGGTGTCACGCCGAACGTATCGCGAAAGTTGTGCGCGAAGTGTGCCGAGTCCGAGAAGCCGACTGCCATTGCGGCGTCGGTTAGCGTTCCGCCCGCCAACGCGATACGCATCGCCGCGCGCAGCCGATTCCACATGCGGTAGCGCCGATAGGGCACGCCGACCTGCTCGCTGAACAGATGACGAAAGCGCGACGCCGACAGGTGATGGCGTCGCGCGAGATCGTCCGCCGAAGTGAGATCGTCCGGATGCGCTTGCAAGTGCGTAATGACCGC
>JBBRGM010000218.1:0-7599 GCA_038240725.1 Burkholderiales bacterium
CCGGTAGGTCGATGCAGCACGAAGCCGCGGTCCACGTGCACCGGCCCACCGAAGTAGACCGGCGTGAGACCGCGGTGGCGATCATGCAGCGGGATTTCGATCTGCTCGAACAAATCGCTCAGCGTCATGTCGATCGGCCGATTCACCATAACGCCGAGTGCGCCTTGGTCGTTGTGCTCGCAAATGTATGTGAGCGACCTGGCGAAATTGGGATCCGCCATGCTGGGCATGGCGATGAGAAAGTGGTGAGTTAGATTCACGGTGTAGGCGGATCGATGGTGAGCTATTGTAGACGTCCCGCGCATGATGAACAAATCGCCGCAGGCACAGATAGTTAGACCCGCTCGCGAAATTGCGTCTGGCGCCGATACGAGCGCACGCGAAGACGCCTTTTGTTAACATCCCGCTTACCGGCTATTCGCTTAGCCACAACCAGCGGGGCGCCTTCTTCTGGCAACCGAAAAAGAGCTTGCGAATTTTCTTGCCGAGGTCGAGCGCCGCGCGTTCAAGCAGGCAGTATTCGCAGTACGAGACGAACACGTAGCACTGGATCTCGTCCAGGACGCGATGTTGAAACTGACGGAGAAGTACGCCGGCAAGCCATCGGAAGAGCTGCCTCTGCTGTTTCAGCGCATTTTGCAGAACACGATCCGAGATTATTACCGGCGCCAGAAGGTGCGATCGCTCTGGACCACGCTGCTTTCCTCGCTCCAGTCCCGGCCCGACGAAGACGATCATGATCCGCTGGAGACGATGGAGGTCACTGCCAGTCCTGGCGTATTTCTCGGCCCCAGTCAGGAACTTGAACGTCAACAAGTGACCCGCGTGATCGAGAAAGGCCTAGAGAGTCTGCCGGCACGTCAACGCGAGGCTTTTCTCCTGCGTTACTGGGAGGAACTGGATGTGCAAGAAACTGCGCGTGCGATGGGTTGCTCGGAAGGCAGCGTGAAAACACACTGCTCCAGAGCCACGCACGCTTTAGCCGTTTTCCTCAAGGCAAGAGGAATCGAACTGTGAATAACGATAATCTCGCGCGAAGCATAGCAACCAAGCTGGATCAGAGTCTGGAGGATTTATCCCCAGGGACGGTCTATCGTCTGCGTTTGGCGCGCGAGGCCGCGCTTGCCCGCCTGCATGCCGACGGCCCATCGTCTGGCTCGGTCGCCGCACCGACGCTTCTCAACCGTCGCATTCTCGTCCCCGTGATGGCGCTCATCCTGGGATTGTCGGGACTGTTCCTGCTCGAACAGCAGACGCCGCAGAAGGTCGATGTTGCAGAACTCGATGCGCAGGTACTAAGCGACGAATTGCCGGTCACCGCATATCTGGATCAAGGGTTCGAGACTTGGCTCAATCATCAATCCACGGAGTAGTAGTCGCATTTCTGCTAATGCTCAGTCTGCCGATGGGAGCCGTGGCCGGCAGGGCTACGGCCGATGTGCGTGCGGTCGAGTGGGCGCAGCTCAATCCTGAACATCAGAAAATCCTCGCACCGCTCGCGCAGGACTGGCCCAACATAGAAGCTGCGCGCCGCGCGAAATGGCTCGAGATCGCAAAGCACTACCCCAAGATGACGCCCGCCGAGCAGCAGCGGGTACAGTCGCGTATGAAAGAATGGGCAAGCCTGACGCCGCAGGAGCGCGCAAGAGTTAGAGAGCGCTATCGCACTCTCAAAGAGTTGCCGCCCGATAAGCGCGCCGACATTCGACGCAAGTGGAAGGAATACGACGCGCTGAGCGAACAGGAGAAACACAGTCTTCGTCAGGCCCGTCCGCCGAGGACGACCGTGAAGCCCAGCAAGACCATCGACTTGGACTGACGCGATTCGACTCCGATCGGCGCGTCGGCCTTCTCATCGTCGTTTGCTGATCACACGACGGACGCGCCAGCGACAAGCTGCAGTACACGAGAAACGCACCCCTCGCTTCGTCTAATTTTATCCGTGTCCGACCTCAGGCCCGAAACCGCGGATAGCACTGTAGAAAGCCCTCTGCATCTGGCAGGCGTGCGGCGCCGCTTTGCCAGTCTGTTCTACGAAGCGTTTCTGCTTGTCCCGATCTTATTCATTTCGGCGTACCTGTTCCTGGCATTGACGCACGCTGCCCGTACGCCGTTGCTGCATGCGCTATTTCAGCTATGGCTGGTTGGCGTTCTTGGAGCTTATTTTTCCTATTGCTGGCGGCGCGGTCAAACACTAGCAATGCGGACTTGGCACATTCGAGTCGCGCGGAAAGACGGTTCGCGACTTTCAAAGCGACAAGCGCTGTTGCGCTACGGCGCCGCGCTCTGCGGGATTTTTCTGGGAGGCGTCGCGTTCTGGTGGGCGCTCGCCGATCGCGAACGTCAGTTTTTGCATGATCGGCTGGCCGGCACGCGGCTCTTCAATAGCAAGCCGCGCCCCAGTGCGCTCGGCGTGACGCAGGTCCAGCCGAGCTGAATTAGCGCCGCTCGAGGCGATAGGTAAGAACGCTCGCGAGGATCAGGAAAAATACGGTTGGAACGAACGCAGCCAATATCGGCGGCCACGAAGCCAGTTGGCCTATGTGGCCGAACAGCCGGTTGAGCAGATGGAAACCCAGACCGAGCATGATGCCCGCGAAGATCTTCGTGCTGATGCCGCCCTCGCGCACGTTCATGTACGCGAACGGCAGCGCGAGAACCATCATCACTAGAACCGCGATCGGATAGATCACTTTGTTCCACAACGCGATCTCATAGCGGGCCGATTCCTGGCGATTCTCGCGCAGATGCTGCACGTATGAGAACAGCGTCCATAACGACATCTTCTCCGGCGGCACCAGCAGGACGCTGAGAAAGCTCGGCGTGAGCACCGAGTGCCACTCGAGCTCCGCGGATTTTGCAACTGAGGTGCGCGAATCCTCGAATTTGGTTTGCACGACATTCTTCAAATGCCACAGACTGTCGCGCACGTATTTGCCTTCCTGCGCATGGCTGATCGTACGCAGGCGATACTGATCGTCGAATTCGTAGATGCGCACTTCCTGCAGCGTCGCGTCGTATAGCACACGAGACACGTTGACGAAGCTGGTCTCGTCCTTCACCCACAGGCCTGAACGAAACGACTGCGCGACGACGCTGCTGGTTTGCCGCAAACGCATTTTCTGCGCGGCTTCTTCGGACAGGGGCGCCAGAAACTCTCCGGTCACGAACGTCGCCAGGGCGAAAAAAACGCCGACTTGCAGCAGCGCGCCTGCCATGTTGAAAATCGATACGCCGGAGGTACGCATCACAGCGTACTCGGAGTGAATCACGAGTTGCGCCAGGGCGAACAACGTACCGATGAGCGCTGCCACCGGCAGCAGCTCGTAGAGATGCCCCGGGATGCTAAGTGCGACGAAGATGACCGCAGCCGTCAGCTTGTAGCCTTCGATTCCGATATCCTTGAGCTCATAGATGAGATCGAAGAACGCGAATAACATGAGCAGCGCAGTCAGGACCAGGAGGATACTGCCGGCGACTTGGCTTCTTACATAACGGCGGATCACTTTCATCGTCTTAGCATCGCTGAAAAACGCAGGCCGAAAATCCGCCGATAAAGCAGGAATGCGAGGAGCACTATCATCACTACGTGTACGGTCCACATGCCGACCAGAGGGTTGAGCGATCCCTTCGCCACCCAGGCCTGGAAGATACTGATGAGATTGCTGTAGATCATGTACACGAACACCGCGACCAGCACATTGAAGAAGCGTCCGGTGCGCGGATTGACCGCCGACAATGGAATCGCAAGACACGCAAGTACCATCGCCGATATCGGCAAGCCAACACGCCAAGTCAACTCGGACAAATTCACCGCCGTCGGGTTCTCGATCAGCTGACGCGTAGACAGCGATTTCTGCGATGGAAAAAAAGTTTTATTCTCGCTCTGCTCGATGCGCACCGAGTAGCGCTCGAAGCGAACAACGCGATAGTCAGCTTCGCCGGGCTGCCCTTCGTAGCGGCGCCCGTCGATCAGCACCAGATAGCGGTCGCCCTTTTCATTCAGCTCGGTATAGCCGCGCTTGGCGACCATGACGCCTTGTCTTCCGCTCTGGATCGAATTGACGAAGATGTTCGCGACCTGGCTTAGATCGCTGCTCACCTTCTCGACGAAAAACACGCGCTCGCCGTTCTTCGATTCCTTGAACACGCCGGGGGACACTGCGGACACATCGTCGCGACTTTCCAACTGATGGCGGTACTGCTCGCTCTTGCCGATCGCCCATGGCGTCAAATAGAGGCTCAGCAGCGCGACGACCACCACGATCGGCGCGCCGAACACCAGCACCGGCCGAAACCACGCCATCAAGCCCAGGCCGGAGCTGTGCCATACCGCCATTTCCGAGTCGCGATACGCGCGGGTTACGCTGAGCAGCACCGATAAAAACAGCGTGACGGACAGCAGTACGGACAGGTAGCCCAGCGCTGAAAAACCGAGGAGTATGAGCACCGCGTCGGTTGGGATACCACCGCCCGCCGCGAAACCGAGGAAGCGAATGAGCTGGGTGGTGAATGTAATGACGAGAAGTACGAGAAAGACCGCGATGCCGACCGCTGTAAATTCGCGCAACGTCGAGCGCAAAAAAATCATAGCGAGCAGCTTTGACTTTTACCGAATGGTGACGTGATAATTCCCCATTAAGCGATTAAATTTATTGGTGAAACACAGGAGCTCAGGTGGAATTTAGCATAAAAGTCGGAAGCCCGGAAAAGCAGAAGGCCGATTGCGTCGTCGTCGGCGTGTTCGAATCGCGCCGCTTGAGCGACGCAGCACAGGCGCTCGACCGCGCCACGAAAGGCTACCTCACTTCGGTGCTGGAGCAAGGCGATCTGGACGGCAAGCTCGGGTCATCCCTACTGCTGCCGAGGCCACGCGGGGTTGCTGCAGCCCGCGTGCTGCTGATCGGTCTCGGCAAGCAGGACGATTTCGCTTCCAGACCGTATCGCGACGCCGTGCGCGCAAGTGTGCGCGCGTTGCGCGACACCGGCGCAAAGGACGCGGTCGTGTACTTCGCGGAATTGCCGGTCACGAATCGCGATATCACCTGGCGAGCGATGCAATTTTCGGTAGTCGCAATCGACACGACTTATCGTTTCGATCGGCTGAAGAGCAAGAAAGAGCCGGCTCCGCGCGAATTGATACTGTCGCTCGGCCTGCTGACGAAATCCAGCGAGGCGGTAGCGAGTGCTGTCGATCGCGGCAGTGCGCTCGGCAACGGCATGACCCTCGCGAAAGATCTGGGCAATTTGCCGAGCAACATTTGCACACCGACTTATCTCGCGAAGCAAGCGCAGGATCTGGCGAAGCAATTCAAATTGAAGTGCGAAGTGCTCGAGCTCAAGGACATGCAGAAGCTCGGCATGGGCGCCTTTGTCGCCGTCACCAAAGGTACGCGCGAACCTGCGAAGCTCATCGTCCTGCAATACAACGGCGGGCCGAAGAAACAGAAGCCGGTCGTACTCGTAGGCAAAGGCATCACGTTCGATACCGGCGGCATCTCGCTCAAGCCGTCCGCTGAAATGGACGAGATGAAATACGACATGTCCGGCGCGGGCAGCGTGCTCGGCATCTTCCAGGCGTTGGCGGAAATGAAATTGCCGATCAACGTGGTCGGCATCATCCCGAGCTGCGAAAATATGCCGGGCGGCGACGCGGTAAAACCCGGTGATGTTGTCACAAGCATGTCGGGTCAGACGATCGAGATCCTCAACACGGACGCGGAAGGCCGCCTCATCCTGTGCGACGCGCTGACTTACGCAGAACGCTTCGATCCCGCGGCGGTAATCGATATCGCTACGCTCACGGGCGCATGCGTAATCGCGCTGGGACATGTTGCATCGGGCTTGTACGCAAACGACGACGCGCTTGCGGGCGAGCTGTTGCAGGCGGGAGAAGCCGCGTGGGATCGCGCCTGGCAGATGCCTTTGTGGGACGACTATAAAGAGCAGATCAAGAGCCCATTCGCCGACCTCGCGAATATCGGCGGCCGCCCGGCAGGCAGCGTGACGGCGGCGTGCTTTCTCGCCAGTTTCGCCACCAAGTTTCAATGGGCGCATCTGGATGTGGCGGGAACCGCATGGCGCTCCGGTAAAGACAAGGGCTCGACTGCGCGTCCGGTGCCGCTGTTGACCACGTTTCTCATGCAACGCGCCGATGCTCAGTCCTGATCGTGAGATCGGCCGGACGCGGCCAATGATCGACGCTTCGGTGCGCGGCGTTCTATCCGAATGACACAAGTCGATTTTTATACGCATGTCGAAAACAGGTTGCAGATGCTGTGCACGCTGGCAGCGAAGGCGATCGCGCGCAATCGGAGATTGATGGTCCTCACGGACGATCTCGCAGCTGCCGAGCGAGTCGACAAACATCTATGGGTGCAACCTGCCATCGGCTTCTTGCCTCATTGCCGCAGCGATCATCCGCTCGCGTCGGTGACGCCGATCATCATCGACCATCGCCCCGAGCCGGTCGTGCACGAGGAGATTCTCATTAATCTGTGCGAAAGTTGTCCGGCGGTATTCAGCCGTTTCGAGCGCGTTCTCGAGATTGTCGGCCTGGATGAGCAAGATCGAGAACACGCGCGGAACCGGTATCGCTTCTATCGCGATCGCGGCTATGAAATTCGCACGCACGATATGAAAGAGTCGGCAGCATGAACGCGTGGTCGGTGGGGCCGTGAACGGCGACACCAAGCAGCCGCCCGCGCACGCGCCGGCGAGCGACGAGCCGACCGATTTGTTCGGAAAGCTGGATTCGCTCATTCAAAAGCATCAAGGACGCGTACCCCGTCGATTGGTCGAGGGCGTACCGATGCTCACCGAACCGATAGAAGATGCGCCGACACCGCTCGAAGCCGATATCCCGGTGCTCGAAGACTCGGTGGAGCCGAATACTTCGGGAGACGATCCGACGCCGCCGCTGTTCGCGCAGGCGCGACGACAATTGCAGGTCGCGCTGTATCTGCGTTTGCGGCAACGGCTCGATCGCGAGCTGGAGGCAGCACTCGCAGATGATGCGCGGCTGGGTGCGGTTGCGATCGATCCGGCGTTCTCGCGCGTAACGCAGGAACTGCGGTCGGTGCTCCCCGTTGTGGTACGCGAATCTGTCGAACAGGTCTTCAGTATCGAATCGCTGGATGCACTTCTCGCGCGAACCTCGCGCGGCGGTTCCGGCAGTTAGCCGCACGCGCTGTCCGTCCCTGCGCTTTTTATTGTCAGCGCCTTTCATCGTTCGCGCCTTCATCGTCTGATCTATGGAACTCGCCAAAAGCTTCGAACCTCACGCCATCGAACGTCACTGGTATCCGTTGTGGGAATCGCGCGGTTACTTCGCTGCCGATATCGGCTCGGACGCGCTTCCTTACTCGATCCAATTGCCCCCGCCCAATGTCACCGGGACGCTGCACATGGGCCATGCATTTCAGCAAACCCTGATGGATGCGCTGATCCGCTACCACCGTATGCGCGGCTTCAACACGAACTGGGTGGTCGGCTCGGATCACGCCGGCATCGCCACGCAGATCGTCGTGGAGCGCCAGCTCGAAGCCGAGGGTAAGAACCGGCACGAGCTCGGGCGCGATGCATTCATCGAGCGCGTTT
>JBBRGM010000219.1:0-7540 GCA_038240725.1 Burkholderiales bacterium
AAAATCTTCGCGGCTGAGATTGAGCTCGCGGCAGAACGGCTCGAAGTAGCTCCAGATCATGTCCGCGGAGAAATGATCGTGGCCTGCGGGCACCGGCGTATGCGTCGTGAATACCGTGTTGGATGCAACCGCTTCCAGCGCCGATGCGTAGTCGAGTCCTTGTTTGGTGAGCACACGAACGCGCTCGAGCAGCATGAATGCCGCGTGGCCTTCGTTGATGTGAAAGATCGTCGGTTTTAAGTTCAGCGCTTCGAGCGCACGCGCGCCGCCGACGCCGAGCACGATCTCCTGTTCGATGCGCATCTGGCGGTCGCCGCCGTAGAGCTGATGCGTGATGTCGCGCGCATGCTCGTCGTTTTCCGGTAGATCGGTGTCGAGCAGATACAAGCTCACATGGCCGCAGCGCGCATGCCACACCTTGCACATCACCGGCCGGCCCGGCAGGTCGACCTGCACGCGCACGTCCGAACCATCGGCGCGCAGCACCGGCGTGACCGGCAGCGCCTCGAAGTCGGAATCGTTGTAGGCGGCGCGCTGATTGCCCTGCGCATCGATGGTCTGGAGAAAGTAGCCTTGCCGATACAGCAGACCGATGCCGATGAACGGCAAGCGCATGTCGCTGGCGGCTTTGCAGTGATCGCCGGCAAGAATGCCCAAGCCCCCGGAGTAAATCGGAAAGCTCTCGTGAAAGCCGAACTCCGCGCAGAAATAGGCGACCAGATCGGTCGAGCGCAGCCACTCCGATCCGTTCCGTCGCAACGGCTCGTTGTGGTAGGTATCGTAGGCCGACAACACGCGATTGAAGTTGCCCAAATACACCGGATCGTCGGCGGCATCGAGCAGCTTGTCTTCGTCTACGCGCTTGAGAAACGCTTTCGGATTGTGGCCGACCGCATCCCACAGTCCGGTATGCAGACGCGAGAACAGCGTGCGCGTAGGGCGATCCCAGCTGTACCAGAGGTTGCCGGCGAGCTCTTCCAGACGCGCCAGACGGCGTGGAATCTTCGGGTTGACCTCGAGGCTGAACGTCGTGCGATTTTCCATGTGGGCGTAAGGGCGGTGGCGTTATGTGGGAGGGCTGCTACATGCCAACGAACTGCCAGCGAGCCGGAGTTGCGCCTTGGTGCGCTAGGTAAGGCGAGATTGTATTGACGCAAAGCGAAAAGCCGCAAGCAGAACCAGCGCTTAGGTTTGGTGCATTGTTCAGAAGACTGACGTTACGGCGCGCATCTGCTACGTGAGACGCCTACAGAACGTAGCGCGCGAGATCCTCGCTTTGCGCGATTTCCTTGAGCCGCTCATCCACGTACGGGCCGTCGACGACCACAGACTGACCGCTGAATTTGCCGGCGTCGAACGAGATATCCTCCAGCAGCTTTTCCATCACCGTGTAGAGCCGGCGAGCACCGATGTTCTCGGTCTTTTCGTTCACCTGCCAGGCGATCTCGGCGAGTCGCTTGATGCCATCGGGACGGAACTCGACCGTAACGTCCTCGGTATTCAGCAGCGCCTGGTATTGCTTGGTGAGGCAGGCGTCGGTGCTGGTGAGAATCTGCTCGAAGTCGGACACCGACAGCGATTCCAGCTCGACACGAATCGGAAAGCGTCCCTGCAACTCAGGAATCAGATCGGACGGCTTGGCGAAATGAAACGCGCCGCTGCCGATGAACAAGATGTGATCGGTTTTGATCATGCCGTACTTGGTCGCTACCGTGGTGCCTTCCACCAGCGGCAGCAGATCGCGCTGCACGCCCTGCCGCGAGACATCCGCGCCGCCGACTTCCGAGCGGCTGGCAATCTTGTCCATCTCGTCGAGAAACACGATGCCGTTTTGTTCGACGTTCTGAATCGCGTGCTGCTTGATCTCATCGTCGTTCACCAGCTTCGCGGCTTCTTCTTCGCCTAGCAGCTTCATCGCTTCTTTCACGGTGAGCTTGCGCTGCTTCCGGCGCCCACCGCCGATGTTCTGGAACATGCCTTGAATCTGCGAGGTGAGCTCCTCCATGCCGGGCGGGGCGAGGATTTCCATCTGCGGCTGCACGGCCGCCACTTCGAGCTCGATCTCTTTGTCGTCGAGCTCGCCTTCGCGCAGCTTCTTGCGAAATTTCTGCCGCGTGACGCTCTCGTTCTCATCCGACGGCGCACCGAAGCCGAGCGTGCGGGCGGGCGGCACCAGTGCATCGAGCACGCGTTCCTCGGCCGCTTCCTCAGCGCGCGAGTGCACCTTCTTCGTTTCCTGTTCGCGCGCCTGCTTGATCGCGCTTTCCACCAGGTCGCGAATGATCGTGTCGACGTCGCGGCCGACGTATCCGACTTCGGTGAATTTGGTCGCTTCGATCTTGATGAACGGCGCATCAGCCAGCCGCGCGAGCCGCCGCGCGATCTCGGTCTTGCCGACCCCGGTCGGCCCGATCATCAGAATGTTCTTCGGCGTAATTTCCTGCTTGAGCGGATCGGCGACTTGCTGGCGCCGCCAGCGATTACGCAACGCGATCGCCACCGCGCGCTTGGCGCGATGCTGGCCGACGATGTGTTTGTCGAGCTCGTGAACGATTTCTTGGGGAGTCATTTTGTATATAGGGACTAGGGACTAGGGGCTCGGGGCTAGGGGGCAGGGGGCAGGCTTCGCCAGGGGCTAGGGACTGGGGGCTAGGGGCGAGGGAACAGCGCAATGCGGACTCAGGCTACTAATACCCGACAGTCATAGCGGGAGTGGCAGTCATCTTCAGCGTTTAACACCGCATTTCCCTAGTCCCCAGCCCCTAGACCCTAGCCCCTACGAATCAGCGTCACACCAGCGAAGATTGGCTACGCCAACTCTTCGATGGTGTGATGCTGGTTCGTATAAATACATAAATCCCCCGCGATCGACAGCGCACGCTTGACGATCTCGGCGGGTGGTAGGTCGGTATTGTCGAGCAGCGCTTTCGCGGCGGCTTGCGCGTAGGGACCGCCGCTGCCAATCGCGATCAGACCCTGCTCGGGTTCGAGCACGTCGCCGTTGCCGGTGAGAACGAGCGAGGTCTCGCGATCCGCAACCGCAAGCATGGCTTCCAGGCGGCGCAGGATGCGATCGGTGCGCCAGTCTTTCGCGAGCTCGACGGCGGATCGCAGCAGATGGCCCTGATGCTTCTCGAGCTTGGCTTCGAACCGCTCGAACAAGGTGAACGCATCGGCGGTGCCGCCGGCG
Source organism: Burkholderiales bacterium (assembly GCA_038240725.1). GTDB lineage: Bacteria > Pseudomonadota > Gammaproteobacteria > Burkholderiales > SHXO01 > SHXO01. Next base: position 3,191 of record JBBRGM010000219.1, read on the forward strand.
AAGCCGGCCAGGATCTTGTCGTGGTACAGGCGCCGCACTTTGCGGGCGGAGTGCTTGACGATGATGTTGCCGAGGGTAACTTGGCCATCGCCGCCGAGCGCGACCACGGTGCCGCGTCGTGCCGAAAGGATGGTCGTGCCATGATAGGACTCCATAATCTCTTCGCAGGTGAGGCTCTGCCCGCGACAAATCAAGCGCGGGGTGCAAACCGGTCGGAGATTAGAGCATATCTTGCCGCGGTCGCGCCGAACACGCGCGCAATCGGTTACGCGCTTTTCTTGCGTGCCGGCGCGATGCTGATTTCTTGACCGAGATTGAGGGTGCCGAGAAATGCGGCGACGAGGCTGTTCGGGCGCAGCAGCCGCACGACCTTGCCGCCGGCCTTGAGCTCGGTGACCAGATGAGCGAACGCGCTGCCGCACGCGAAGTCGATGCGCTTGAGCTGCGCGAGCTGGATGTTGACGTAGTCGCGGCCCTCGGCAAACTCGCGCACCCGGATCAGCTGCGCGTCGAAGGTGCCCCACATCACACCGGTCAGCGCCATGACCTCCGGGCCGGTCTGATAGCGCGGGTTCTCGCGCTTTTCTTGCGGCGCCGCCTTGTCGGGCAGCGGCGCAACGATCGGTTGCCACACCGGCGGTGTGCCGCCGATCGCCAGTGCGTATTCCAGCGCCGCGCGGTCGAACTCGCCTTGCTGACCGAGCACGCGGTACATCTCCAGCAACAGCGTCCAAGGCGCTTTGACGGCAGGTATATGGTTAACCGCCTCGCGCAACAGATCGAGAATGTGATCGGCCCCGGTCAGCAGCACACCGTTGCCGTTGTTGGGAAGAAAGCGCAGCAGCTTGGCGAAGCTGTTGCAGGCGGCTTCCTCGAGGCGGCCGATGCGGCTCAAGTCCAGATGGACAGTGGTCAGGCCCCGCGCCGCAGTTCGTACCTTGGCAATCTCGGCATCTCGCGTCGTATCGCGGCTATCGAAGAACTGGAAATAGCCGACGGCGCCCGGACGCAGTTCTTCGGGCAACCGCTCCATCTCATGTTCGTTCAACCACTGCGGTGGCGCGACGCCGAATTCGTGCTCGAAGCGCGGTCCGAGCGCTTCGTAGCGGGTCCATTCGCCGCGCGCCCGCAGCAAGTCGAACAGCATTTGCCAGAGTTGCGGCCGACCGTCGCCGCCGCCGGCATCTAGAATGCGGGTCAACAACGCCAGCGCATCGTTTTCGCGCCCGTCGGCGTAGAGAACCGCAGTTTCCTGCGCCGGCGTTAGATTTTGCGAGAGCAACGGTGACAGCGCACTGCGGCGCGGCTCCATCGGTTGATGGCCGGCGGCGTGCGGCGTGGGCAAGGCGGGTGGGCGCATGGATTGATTACGGCCCCGCTCAGCACGTTCTTGAGCTCAACGCATCGCATGCGCCCCGGCGCTGACCGGCCGGGCACGCTCCAGGGCAAAGCACACCACCCCGACCACTGCGAGCGCCCAGACGACGACGGCGCCCGAAGGCAGATCCTTCCAGGCCGATAAACATAGGCCGATGGCGTAACCGAGCGCCGCCACGAGGTAGGCTTTGGGCAGGCGCATCCTCACCGCGTTGCGCGTAGCCAATGCGGGAATGATCAGCGTGGCAAACACCAGATAGACGCCGACGAGCTGCACCGAGGCGGTCACGCTCAATCCGAACAAAAGATAAAAACCGGTGCGGCCGAGCCGGGCGGCCCAGCCGAACCAGGCGATCAACACGATCGCCGTGAGCACCGCGACCGCGATGATCTGCGGCGTGCTTACCCACAGGATCTGGCCGACGAGCATGTCCTTGAGATGCTCGCCGCCGTGTGGATTGCCGGCGAGCAGAAGTACTTCGGCGGTGGCAGCGAGAATGAAGATGACGCCGATGATCGCTTCTTGCACATCGGGCCAGCGCCGCTCGGTCCAGGTCAGTAGCAGCGCGCCGAGCAACGCGGCGGTCAGCGCGGAAATCTGCACCGCCATGCCTTCCGCCTCGAAGCCGAGAAAGTCGGCGGTCAGCACGCCGACGCCGGCAATCTGCGCAATCGCAATGTCGATGAACACGATGCCGCGTGCGAGCACCTGCATGCCGAGCGGCACGTGCGTCGCCGCTACCAAAAGACCGGCGAGCAGCGCGGGAAAAACGATCGAAAAGCTGATGGCGTTCATACGGGCTTTCTGGCTTTGAGCAGACGGGCGATCGTGTCGTCGAACAGGCCGAATAGATCTTTCGCCTCCGGTGTGCCGCCCACCGTATACGGCAACATGACAGCGGGAATTTTGGTGCGCTCGCTCAGCCATTCCGGCGCTTTCGGATCCTGATAAGCGCCGCGCGTGATCGCATCGGCCGGCTGCTCTTTGAGCTTGGCGAGCAGCTCGGACAGGTGCCCGGCGCTGGGCGGAATGCCGGGCTTGGGCTCGATGTTGGTTTCTTCCACCATGCCGAGCCAGGCGATGAGATACACCTCGTCCTTGTGATAGGGCACGAGCTTCATGCCTTTCAGCGGTGCGGCCTTCGCTTCCCAATCCGCCGTCGCCTTCTGCCAGCGCGCCTCGAAATCTTTGGCGCGCGCCGCGTAGTAGGCTGCGTTGGACGAGTCGACTTTACTCAGTCGTTCGCTCAGCGCTTTCGCGACGCGCTCGACGTTATGCGGATTCAAATGCACGTGCGGATTGCCGAACGGATGAATATCGCCTTGCGAGCGATCGACCGCGCCGGGCACTTCGAGCTTGGCCACATAATCGGCCGCCATGAAATTGCCCGGCTGACTGCTGCTGACGCGGTTGTTGCCCGAAGTCTGAATCAGCAGCGGCAGCCAGCCGACTTCCAGATCGGCACCGGTGCACACGACCAGATCTGCCGAGCGCATCTTGGCGATCAAGCTCGGCCGAGCCTCGATGCGGTGCGGATCCTGCAGCGCCGTGGTGGCTGCGTAGATCGATACCTTGTCGCCACCGATCTCGTGGGCCAGCGCAGCCCATTCCGGCTCGCAGGCGAACAAACTCAGCGCCGCGTGCGCGCTGCAGGTGATCGACAGCGCGAGCGCTACGAAAATTGTCTTCACTAACGGTTTCATGTTCGCTTCCTTGGGATTAGTGCCGCTTAGAATTTGTGTGCGCCGTGGGTGCCCAGGCTGTAGATGTATTGCAGGAACACCTGGTTGTCGGTCAGGCCGATCTGCGATTTGTCCTGATTGAACTGCAGCCGCACGCGACTGAACTCGGACGGGTTCCAATCGACCATCGCCGAATAGCGTCGCGGCGTGAAGTCCGGCCGCGTCACGCCGTTGGCTGCGGCGACCGGTCCCACGCTCCACGAACCTTCGTCCAGTTGGTCGTAGCGAAGGCCGACGCGCCACTCGGGCTGGAACTGATAGATGCCCTGCACGTACCAGCCGGACTGGCGCACGGTGAACGGCTCGGTGACCGGAGATGGAATAACGGCGGCGGTCGTGTCGAACGTCAGGTCGCCGCTGCGGCGCATCTGAAACCATTCGGTCACGAACTTGAAGTTGCGATATTTCGGATTGCCGTCCGGCGCCCACTTGTAGACGAAGTCGACGCCGTAGAGCTGGGTGTCGCCGACGAACGGACTGCTAGTGCCGGTGCGATCGTTCAGATCGATGATCGCCTGGCCGCTGCCGTCGGTGGACGTGCGCAACGTCGACACGCCGAAGCGGTAGCTGCCGCCGGTGCCGATGTCGTCGCCGACATGCGCGAACAGCGTGGCTGAGCCGATGCCGTTCTTGTCGCGATCCGACCCCGGCGAATTGGCGCCGCGGCCGACCTCGGTGCCGACTTCGAAGAATACCGGCAGCGGTGCAATCCACGTCGCCTGAATGCCGTCGTCCTTGTAGTTGTCGCCGAGAAATGCGCGCTGCACGAGCGACGGATCGGCGAAATCCCACGCGTGCGCATGCACCGAATTTTCGTAACCGATCGCCGAGAAGAACCGCCCGGCCTTCAACGTCAAGCCGTGACCGAGTGCCGTGGTCATGCCGAATGCTTCTTCGACGCCGACGCTGTCGTCCGGCTCGACGGCAATCGTTGCCTGGCCGAAGAACAAGTGATCGACATTGGCGGTGAACGTCATCTCCGATTCGCCCAGCGAAAACCCGCGTTTCCCGAGCGAGTCGGCGGTGTCGGCATTTGATTGGAACCCGGTGATGCTGGCCTTCGCCGGGTCTTGGCTGAAGTTGGCGTAGCGGCCGTTGAGAATCAGCGATAGGGCTGGATTGAACGCGTTCGAAGACGGCGCACCGCCGGGCGCGAGAGCGGCTTCGGTCGGTGCATTCGCGCCTGCAACGGGTGCTGCAGCTTCGCTCGTTGGTGGGGCGCCGGTCGCG
>JBBRGM010000220.1:0-7509 GCA_038240725.1 Burkholderiales bacterium
CGTCAGCGCGTTGCGTTAGGACGCGCGCTCGTCCGCAAGCCACGCGTGTTCCTGATGGACGAGCCATTGTCGAATCTCGATGCGCAGCTCCGTGTCGAGATGCGGGAGGAGATCCGGCGTCTGCACGAGACTTATGGGATCACGACGATTTACGTCACGCACGATCAGGAAGAAGCGATGGCGCTGTCGGATCGTATGGCCGTTCTACGCGACGGCGAGATCCAGCAGTGCGACGCACCGCAGGCGATCTATGACAACCCGGCGAGCCTGTTCGTCGCGCAGTTCATCGGCTCCCCGCCGATCAATGTGTTGCGAGCGGGAAACTCGGACGAGCTAACGCGAGCAGGCGTGCCCACGCGGCCGACGCATGCGGGAGAAGCGATTCTTGGAGCGCGGCCTGCGGATGTCGTTGTCTACAACGACCCGCGGCCGGATGCGCTCGACTGCGAAGTACTATTGAGCGAGCCCACCGGCAGCGATTTGTGGATCATCGGTTCGTGGCACGGCCAGCGCATCAAAGGCCGCGCAGCGCCCGGCTTCGACATTCGCCGCGGCACGCGCGCGCATTTTCAGATACCGAAGGAAAAATTGTATTGGTTCGATGTCGCAAACGGCGCTCGAATCAGACGATAGCTGCTACAGCATGAACTGAGCGTCAGGCTGTTGACGCGTGACGGCCGAAAACGCCGCACCAGCAACGCTCGAGCGACAGCTTCCCCGGGCCATGAAAGAACATCTCGTCGTATTGGCGAACGACCAAAACCTGCTGTGCGCCTTCACTGAGATTGACCTGCTGATTGCCCTCTCCGACAACAAACCGCGCTTAAGAGGTCATTGTTGAACTTTTCTGAGGCGGACGTCTTGCTCATGCGGTCGATCCCGAGGCGACCTGCTGCGCGGTTCCGCGCCAACTCCATGCGCGCACCCTGGAGCGCTTCGCCTTATCGGATGTAGTGCCGGTGAATTCGGCACGAACGGGCGGGGATGCCACCTTCGTTGAGTCGGTGCAGCGCTCTCTATTCTTGTTGAGGATCGCTGTAGGGCGCGGGTCGCGTTCGGTCTTAGTGCAAGGTTCCGCGCGCGTACTGTGCGTGATGGCTCATCCGCGCTTGGCGATGCGATGTGAGGTGTGTTGCTCGCTGCAGTAATCAGGATGTGCCGGGTAGTCTCTCTCTCCCATGGCAGGAAGCCCATTCCAATACTTACGCGTATCTGTCCTCTTGTGGGAGCGCAAGCGAAAGCGAAAGCACATGACACTGTCGCTGCGTCCTAACAGGCCCTAACTTATGCGAAATCGAAATTTCGAATGAAGTAAGGAGAAGCTAACTAGCCTCTGATCTGGAAAAAGCGGAGAGTCAGCGATCCAGGGTTGGGATTGAGATCGGCCATTAAATTGCAGGCGCAGGGCCGGGTGCCAGCTCTGGAGGTCCAACGTATATTCAACCCCACACTTTCTTAGGAGGAAGAGATGTTGCTCAAATATTTCGCCGCAAGTTACGCCGTCCTCGCATTCATGCTATCGCTCCCCATAGCAAACGCAGACATCAACGTGGCACATAAAGTAAATGGCTATGGCAATCTCTTTCCAACCTTGATCAATGACAGTTTGGCTTCTTCTCGAAATTCTTTAGACCCACCTTGGTATGTAACTTTTGATCTTACCCAGCGGGCGAACGTCGACATTGGAGTGCTCGGGCTCACTGATAGTAGTGGCAACGCGTTCCACCTAACGTCGACCCGTCTCGTTACCGTCGCGGGCGCAGATGTGGCAGACGGTACGAATATTGTGCCCGTTAATCCATTTCCAGAACCGATTACGCAACTAATCGTTGCGCACGATGTTCCGATTGGCAGCTATGCCATCGAAGTATCGGGTAGCGGAGATTCTATACTTACCGCTGATTTCATTACTCGTGTCAACGTCAACTTTGTTCCTGAGCCGGAAATCTATGCCTTGATGTTGATTGGGATCGGCGCTACCGGATATGCCATGCGCAAACGTACCAGAAGGCAGTCGGAGCTTGGAAAATGAGATGAATCTGCTCCGGTTCGCGACATAGAGCGCGCCGTCGGTGGAAAAACGTTGTAATAGAAAAAGGTTGTAGTAATGGGGACTCGCTCTACAGGAGTCCCCATTTTTCCGCTGGAACGCGGCACTATTGAGTGCCGCACCGAGATTTGGTTCTCGCCGCGATGCTTGGTCATGCATCGAAGTCCGCGGCATTCATGAGCAGCGAAGAGACTCGCCGTGCTGCGGAAAGCGGGCCGCACAGTCCCCACGCTGATGCTAAGGCAAGCGCGGCATGCAGAGCGCTGACCGCCAGGCGGTACCGCCGCTGATTTTCTCGTAAGTGCCCCTTGGGTACGTAAACCCTTTCTTCGCCACCATCGGCCTTCGCCTGGCCGCAGCAGGCACGCTTACTGGCGCCGCGGTCGTTCTTGCCGGCTTTGGCAATGCCGCCGCATTTTTCCATGGCGGCTTCTCGTGTCTAGCCATCGCCCTGCCGCCGGCATGGCAAGGCCGATCGCGAGCAGACTTGCTATAGAGAACGAATGACGAGGCCGCTGCGCGTTATGAAAGTCTCTTGAGAGCTTGGACTAAGTGATTAATCGCGGCATTGGCGCAGCGGCCCAACGTGCGCCTTGTTACCTAGCGGTGCAACCCTTGAGATCAAAGCGCCTTCATGAACTTACCATGCGCACGAGCAGTTGCGCGTCGGCCGGGATGCTTTGCACTCACCGTGCGCTAGGGGAACATCGTTAGATGAAAGCGCGTCGGAGCGTGGGACGTTGCGCGATGCAAGAGACCGAGCGCGCTGCCGCACTACGGCGACCTACCCGGCAAAGTACGGTTCAGGCAAGCCCGTGATGCCCGGGTCGATTGCCAAGACGTGACCCGCGAGAGCCTGTGCTGCGAGATCTTGCTCGGGAATTCGCATCCGGGCGGTGGTGATAAACAACGTGCGCAAGTCCGCACCGCCGAACGTGAGGCTGGTCACGTGCTGCACCGGCATTCGCAATACGCGATCTACGCTGCCGTCCGGCGCATAGCGCGTGATGCGCCAACCGTTATAGTGGGCGCTCCACACGAAGCCTTCGGCGTCTACGGTAAGGCCGTCGGGAAAGCCGTCGTCGGGCGCGATCTCTGCGAACAGGGCGCGCTCAGATGCAGTCCCGGTTTCAAGAACGAATCGATAGGTGTAGATCCGGCGCACCCAGGTATCGCAGACGTACATCGTGCGATTGTTCGGACTCCAGGCGATGCCATTGGCGCAGCTAATGCCGCTCACGATGCGATGCGCGGTCAGGTCGGAATCAAGTCGGTATACCGAGCCGGTGGGTGATGGCGTGTTAGCGATGTTCTTGGTGCCGGCCCAGAAGCGTCCCGCGCGGTCTACTTTGCCGTCGTTGAAGCGGTTGGCCGGCAAGTTCGATTCCGGATCGACGAGTGCGGTCACGGCGCCGGTTGAATCGATCGCTACGAATCCCGTTTGCATCGCGGCGACCAGGCCGCCTCGCTCGCGCAATCCGATGCAACCAGTGGGCTCGGGCATCGCGATGTTGCTCACGACGTTTGTGCTTGCCTGCCACCGCTGTACGAGTTTGCCCTCGACATCGACCCAGTACAGCGCCTGCTCGCGAGCATCCCAGACCGGGCTCTCGCCGATCAGATTGGCCGAGGCGACGACTACGCGGACGTCGCTCATGACGGGGAGCTGCGCGTCGCGTACTGGACCGGCAGGCTCTGCTTACGGTCGCGGCTCCCGGGGCTCTTTCTGCAGCCGCAAATGGCGGAGTTGTGATTGTGGCCGAAGAAGTCGTGATGATGACGATGGGTTAGCGGCGATTCAGCGCTGGATCGCGGCTTGCCGCGGCGGCTGGGCGCCGCAACGCTCGGATCGGGAGAGATCTCTGCGTACTTGCGATCCGGCGAGGCCCGCGCGGCGTAGCGCGGCTCGCCGTTTCCCGATAACGATCGGTTTAGCGTCGCGTATGGGACGAGCTTGACTCGTCCCAGATGCTGGATTTGAGCGGAAACGTCGCCTGGTGATAGTGCTCTTTGAGCGTGCTCAGCTCGAGCACGATCTTCATCGGAAAGCCCTGCCGGTTGCCGCGCGTGTCGATCAGCAGCTCTTCGAAATATTGGTCGAGCTGCATCGGCCTGCGCCACAGCCGAGCGACCTGATTGAGAATTCGTGGATACTTGCCGGCCAATTCTTTCGGCTCCAGAGTCGGCCCGAGTGCCGACAGGAATGCTTTGCTTTCGGAGCTGAGCTGTAGGTCTTCCTGGGATGGCGAGCGGCGCAGCGTTTGAAATGCGGAAGATACGTTGGTTGTGGTCTCTTGGTTCATGAGCGGGTCCCCTGACGAGGTTGTTGTAGTTACGGAGCCGCCTCATTGCGCTAGAGGCCGCGAGCTGCTCTCGGTGGGCTGTGATCTACGTCGTTCAAGCCCGACGAGCAGTGTAATCATGTCGGCGCAGTTGCGCTATCTGTTGCGATGATTCTGCAATTTTGACTAGTCTCGGGGACGATTAATCGCGGCGCGCACCGCCGGACAAGCGATCGAGCACCGCGCAAGTGATCGCCTGCGTGCCATCTTCGCCACCGAATTCCCAAGGTTTTACACCGCCTGCACCGAACGACGCGCGCACGCAATCGTCCAGCAGCTTGGCGCTCTCACGCAGACGTGCGTCGCCGTGCCGATCGCCCAGCCATTCCAGCATCATCGCCGCGGACAGAAACATCGCGGTTGGGTTTGCTTTGCCGCTGCCGGCGATGTCGGGCGCGGTGCCGTGGCAAGGCTGGAACATCGCATGGCGATCGCCTATGTCGCCGGACGGGGCGAGGCCCATGCCGCCGATCAACCCCGCGCCGAGGTCGGAGAGGATGTCGCCGAACATGTTTTCGGTAACCAGCACGTCGTAGCGCCAAGGTTGGCGCACGAGGTTGAGCGCCATCGCATCGATGTTTGCGTAATCGTGCGCTATGTCTGCAAAAACTTGTGCACGCTCGGCGAAGATTGCGCGGGAGTAAGCGAAGGCACGCAGCACCCCGGCCTTATCGACGCACGTCACCGATGCGCGGAGACCATTCGCTTTTCGCCGTTGCGCTATGCGAAAGGCGTAATCGAAGATGCGCGCAGAGCCTGATCGGGTAATGCGCATGGTGTCGATGGCCGTCTCCGGATCGGCCATCGTGCCGCGTCCGCGCGACCAGTACAGCCCCTCGGTCTGCTCGCGCAGAATCACCAGATCGATTTCCGCCGCGCGGGGATCGCGAAGCGGACCGTCCAAGCCGGGGATCGAACGAATCGGCCGGACGCCGGCGTATAGCTCGAGCTCGATACGGATGTCGAGCTGCGGTGCGATCTCGGTGCCGTCGGGATAGCGCACGTCGGGCAGTCCCATCGCGCCGAACAAAATTGCGTCGGCCTTCGTCACCTCGCGCATCGCTTCGTCGGTGAAGGCGCTGCCGGTTTCTCGGTAGGCGTTCGCGCCGCCCGCGACGTTGTTCCAGGAAAATTTCGGACCGCCGATACGCTGCGTCAGCGCTTCGAGCAACTGCAGGCAAGCGGCCATCACTTCGATGCCGATGCCGTCTCCCGGCAGTACGGCGATACGCAATTCGGATTTGGTTGTCATGAGGATGCGAGTTTGTGTGGCGATCGAGGGGGCGACTTGCGGCCGTGTGTGCGTACAATTATACGCGTACGAGCTCATGCAGCCGCCACCCGGGAGCTCGGCGATGCTGCTGCAATCCAACTTGAATTCGACAACGGGAGAGACCAATGAAACTCAAAGGAGCGGTGAGCATCGTAACCGGATCGGCCACCGGCAGCGGCGCGGCATGCGCGGTGCAGCTTGCCCGCAAAGGCAGCCGCGTCGTGGTGAATTACAGCCGCAGCGAGGCCGAGGCAAGAGAGACGGTGAAGGCGTGCGAGCAGGCCGGGGCCGAAGCGATTCTGGTGCGCGCCGATGTTGCCATCGATTCCGAATGCAAGATGCTCGCGCAGGCGGCGATCGACAAATGGGGACGGATCGATGCGCTGATCAACAACGCCGGCATTACCAAGTACGCCGCGGCAACCGATCTCGACGCACTCGATGCGGAGGACTTTCAGCGCTTGTACGCCGTCAATGTGATCGGCCCGTATCAGATGATCCGCGCGTGCGCGCCGACCATGCAGAAGCAGGGCGGCGGGTCGGTGGTAAATATATCCTCGGTGTCCGGTGTCATCGGGATCGGCTCGTCGACGGCGTATGTCGCGTCGAAGGGCGCTCTGAACGTGATGACTTTGACCTTGGCCAGAGCGCTTGCGCCGACGATACGGGTGAATGCAGTGCTGCCCGGAATGATCGAAACCCGCTGGCATAAGGATCGGTTCGATGCGGCCGGCTATGAGAAATTCAAAGCCGACTACGAGAAGATGGTCCCGCTGAAAAAAGCCGCATCGCCGGACGACGTCGCCGAAGTCGCGGTGTGGCTGCTCGAAGGCGGCGATGTGGTGACCGGCGAATGCATCTTCGTCGACAGTGGCATGCACCTCGGTTTCGCTAGCCGCACGCGCTGAGGATGGCGTCAAAGCCTGGTCCCGATTGCAGCCTTGAAAACGCGATGCTGCGCAGCAGAACGCCCCGGTGCGGGTCCGGTAGCGCAATTTCCCGCGTCGCGCGGGCCTGACAGCGGGTGCAGAAACGGGCTTTATGCGACCGAGACTCTTGCTGATTCGGCCCTGAACCGCCGGCTGGAATGAAGACTGAGCACGCTCAGATTCACCACGCCCGCCATCTCTGAATGTTTCAGCTTGAACGTGGATTTCGTTGTCGATAAAGGACGCGAATAACATGTGCGAAGCGAGCGGATTTATACGAGCCGAAGGCCGCCCGAAACTGCGCGTTCTCGTCCCCGCCGACAACATCGACTGGGCGCAGGGGTTGCCACCTTGCTGTAGTTGTAGGGGCACGAGGTGTTCGTCGTGTACGACGGCCCGAGCGCGCTGGACGCCGCGCTTGCCCATTTCCCCGACGTGCTGCTGATGGACATCGGTTTGCCGGGGATGAGCGGGTACGGTCGAGAATCCGACCGCGATCTTTCGGAAGCCGCAGGCTCCCGACCATCAAATGTTGAAGCCGATCGATTACAACCAGCTGCAAGGGCTGTTCTCCGCGCCGCGTTTCGTTTAGAAATCGCTATGGCGAGCGCTGGCGCAAACGACGCGCGAATGGGGACGCACGCATTAAGCCGCCGGGCAAACACAGACATCACCAAGTGTGCCGCGGCGACCGATCGGGCAGCAGTTCGAAAAGATAGCCGCTTGCTCCAGCTGCAACCATTTTCTTTCTCGCCATACCGCATTCGTTGAAGGCGGTACTTGTGCGCGGTAGGCACACGCACCCTGCGAGCAATGCTGGGATCAATAGAGTCGTGAATCTCACCGAGCAGCCCGTCGGACTTAGTTTGATATTGCGAGCCATAGTGGTCATGCAGAGTAAGCGAGACAGAGAAA
>JBBRGM010000221.1:0-7503 GCA_038240725.1 Burkholderiales bacterium
CAGCAGTTCTTTTTCCGCAGCGGAAAGCTGATTCGTGTCCTCGCGGCCGATCAACTCCACCAGAAAGAAGGTGAGATGGAACGCGGCCTCGAACTCCGCCTGCATGCCGCCGAGCGTATCGAGGTGCAGCGGTTTATCCGAGAGCATCGCGCCGAACGCGAAGCGCTTGCCCGCGTAGTCGCGCGCCAGCGCTATCGCGCGCCGCATGTAGCTGACAGCGCTGACGCTGTTCCACGTGCGCGTCACGTTGAGCATCGGCGCGATGTCGCGTACGCCGTCGCTCATTCCACGTCCCGGAATTGCGATCGCCCCGTCCAAGATGAGCTCTGCTGTCGGTACCTTGCGCGTACCGAGCTTATCTTTCAGCCGATCGACCTGGATGTGATTAAGCTTGCCTTGCGCGTCGCGTGTCTCGAGGTAGAACAGCGCGAGACCTTTGCTGCCTTTGGGATTGCCTTGCGGGCGCGCCAGGGTCAGCGCCATCTGGCTGGTGATGGCTGAGGTAAACCATTTTCGGCCATACAAGTGCCAGCGCCCCTGGCTGTCCTGCCGCGCTTCGGTTTCGGTCAGACCGACATCTGACCCGCCGGTACTTTCCGTCATCCACTGTCCGCTGGTCCAGAACTGCGCCGGATCGCGCGACGTGAGATGCGGCACGGCGCGTTCGCTCACCTCGCGATTCCCCGATAGCGACAGCGTGCGCCGCGCTCCATCGGTCATCGCGAGCGGGCAGCTATAAACATCAGTGGATGGCGTAAACAAATGCACGAGCGCGAACTGATGAACGCGCGACCATTGCGCATAAGCAGCCTCGAATGGAATCGCGATGAGTCCGGAGCGCGCGGCCAATTGCTCAGCCTCGCGCCACAGCGGCGTCACCGCGATTTCGTCGACGCGGTTTCCCCACGGATCCCACGCGGTGTGCACCGGCTCGTTGAGGCGATCGGCTTTTTGCAGAGCGTAGAGTGCGCCGCCGGCCAACTCGCCCATCCGCGCGAGCTCCGGCTCAATTTCCTGCAGCACTTCAGGCGGCAAGACTCGCCGCAAATAGCTTCGCAGAACACGGTCGGACGTGTACTGATTTGCCAGCTCAGGCGCAGGTTGATTGAACGGCATCTTCTACGCGAATCGACGCGAACGAGATGAAATGGACGGACGGGCGAGCGCACTCGCCCAGTCCGTACTCAGCCGTGCAAGGCTTAGATGCCGCCCATGCACAGGTACTTCACTTCGAGAAATTCTTCGACGCCGTATTTGGAACCTTCGCGTCCGATGCCGGATTGCTTGACGCCGCCGAATGGCGCCACCTCGGTCGAGATCAGGCCGGTGTTGATGCCGACCATACCGGACTCGAGTGCTTCGCCGACACGCCAGATGCGCCCGATGTCTCGCGCGTAGAAGTAGCTCGCGAGTCCGAACTCGGTATCGTTCGCCATTGCGATGCCTTCTTCTTCGGTCTTGAAACGAAACAGCGGCGCCACCGGACCGAACGTTTCTTCGCGCGTGATCTTCATATCCGTGGTGACTTCGGTCAGCAGCGTGGGCTCGTAGAACAAGCCGCCGAGCTGATGCTTGTGGCCGCCGACGAGAATCTTCGCGCCTTTCGACAATGCATCCTGTACGTGCTCCTCGACTTTCGCCACAGCCTTATCGTCGATGAGCGGTCCGATGGTGACGCCGGCCTCGGTGCCGGCGCCGACTTTGAGCGCCTTGACCTTTTCCGCAAGCTTGGCGGCAAACGCGTCGTACACCTTGTCTTGCACCAGGATTCGATTCGCGCAAACGCAAGTTTGACCGGCGTTGCGATATTTCGAAATCATCGCGCCTTCGACCGCCGCATCGAGATCGGCGTCGTCGAACACCAGGAACGGCGCGTTGCCACCGAGCTCGAGGGAGATTTTCTTGATCGTGTCCGCACTCTGACGCATCAGCTCGCGCCCGACTTCGGTCGAGCCGGTGAACGTAATCTTGCGCACAGTCGGATTGCTGGTCAGCTCGCCGCCGATTTCCTTCGCGCTGCCGGTCAGGATATTGATCACGCCTTTCGGCACACCCGCGCGGTCGGCAAGCTCGGCCAAAGCGAACGCAGAAAACGGAGTTTGCGTTGCCGGCTTGATGACCAGCGTGCAGCCCGCCGCAAGCGCCGGCCCGGCTTTGCGCGTGATCATCGCCGCCGGAAAATTCCACGGCGTAATCGCGCCGCAGACGCCGACCGGCTGCTTGATGACGACGATGCGCTTGTCGCCCTGATGCTGGGGAATGACATCGCCGTAGATGCGTTTGCCTTCTTCTGCAAACCATTCGAGAAATGACGCGGCGTACGCGATCTCGCCTTTCGATTCAGCCAGCGGCTTGCCCTGTTCCGCAGTCATCAGCAGCGCCAGATCGTCCTGATTCGCCATCATCAGCTCGAACCATTTGCGCAGAATGGCGGCGCGCTCCTTGGCGAGTTTGGCGCGCCAGGCGGGTAGCGCCTTATCGGCCGCCTCGATCGCCATGCGCGTCTCGGCCGCCCCCATTTTGGGCACACTGCCGACCACTGCACCATTTGCCGGATTGGTGACCGGCACGGTTTCTTTCGATTTCGCGTCGGCCCACTGGCCGTCGATATAGCACTGCTGCCGGAACAGCTTGCTGTCCTTGAGCTGCAGCGCGAATTTTTTTATCTCTTTCGGTGCGTTCATGATGACCTCATGATCCTGGGGCTTGAGAGACGCGCATCGATGATCAGTGATCGATGCGCGCCGTCGCGGCGATTGCGCTTGCGGCGAGCTTGGTGGTTCGACTTCAGTTTTATTGCGGGCCGCCGTTGACGCTTGCGTGATCTGCATCAATCATCGCAACGCCGGCTCAGTACGTTCCTGGATAGGCACCGCCGTCAATCAAAAAGTTCATGCCCGTGATATACCCCGCCTGCCGGCTGCACAGGTAGGCGCACGCATCGCCGAATTCCGAAGGATTGCCGAAGCGGCCGGCGGGCACCGTTTTCATGCGCGCAGCGTGCACTTCTTCCACCGGTTTCCCCTGCATTTTCGCGGTGGCAACGCTGCTGGACTTGAGCCGATCGGTATCGAACATTCCCGGCAACAGATTATTGATGGTGACGTTATGCGCAACCGTTTTGCGCGCCACGCCGGCCACGAAACCAGTCAGCCCGCTTCGCGCGCCGTTGGACAGACCGAGAATATCGATCGGCGCTTTCACCGCGCTCGAGGTGATGTTGACGATGCGGCCGAACTTGCGCTCGATCATGCCGTCGACGGTGCGGCGAATCAGCTCGATCGGCGTGAGCATGTTGCCATCCAGCGCTTTCAACCACGCCTCGCGATCCCAGTCGCGAAAATCTCCAGGCGGCGGGCCGCCGGCGTTGTTGATCAGAATGTCGGGATGGGGACACGCGGCCAGTGCAGCGGCACGCCCTTCTTCGGTGGTGATGTCGGCGGTAACCACCGTCACCTTGACGCCGGTCTCGCGCCTGATTTCCTCAGCGGTAGCGTTCAATGCTTCGGCGCCGCGCGCCACCAGTGTAACGTCGACACCTTCGCGCGCCAGTGACACTGCGCAACCTTTTCCCAACCCCTTGCTGGCCGCGCAGACCAGCGCCGTGCGTCCGCGAATTCCGAGATCCATGCGTCCTCCTCTATTCGATGTGGATGCCGGCCACGCGCCGGCTCGCCGCATATGCTGCGGCAACTATAAGTCGAATGCAAACCGGGCACGAACGGTGCTCGCAGCCGCGGGCACGAATAAATCGGTTTTCCGTTGCACCATTGCTATAATCGCTCCGGCCTAACAAACGAATCATGCCCCCCATGTATCCTGTTTGCATCAGCGCCTGGCGTTGTACGGCGCTCGCCCTTGTGCTGCTCACACTGAGCGGCTGTGCAACCGGTCGCGACCCGCGCGACCCGCTCGAACCATTCAACCGCAACGTCTACAAGTTCAACGACGCAGTCGATAGAGCCGTGCTCAAGCCGGTGGCAAAAGGCTACACGGCGGTGGTGCCGGCACCCGTGCGCGGCGGCGTCGGTAATTTCTTCGGAAATTTCCGCGACGTAACCAACGCGGTGAACGATCTGCTGCAGGCGAAATTCGGCGCGGCCGCAAGCGATGTGGGCCGCGTCGTGATCAATACTACCGTCGGTTTGCTCGGCGTGTTCGACGTCGCCTCGCGGCTTGGACTGGAAAAGCATAACGAAGACTTCGGGCAAACGCTCGGGGTTTGGGGCGTGAAGCCGGGCGCCTATCTGGTGCTGCCGATCCTGGGACCGAGTACGGTGCGCGACACGGTCGGACTGGTCGGCGATTACTTTACCGATCCCGAGTTCTATCTCTTCACGCACTCGCCGGAAAGCTTTGAAGTCGGCGCGGTACGCATCATCCAGGTGCGCTCCGAGCTATTAGATAGCGAGAAGATTTTCGATGCCGCCGCCATTGACCGCTACGCATTCCTGCGTGATGCCTATCTGCAGCGGCGTCGCAGTTTGATCTTCGACGGCCGCGCACCGTCCGGCACCGATGGGCCGCCGCACAAGACGCTCAAGCAGCTCGAAGACGAGCTCGATATCGACGATCCGGCGGTGACGACGGACCCCGCACCGACGCCCGGCGCGGACACGATCCTAACCCCATCGGAGCAACCCAAGGCCGAGGAACCGAAGGCCGAGCAACCGCAGTAGCCGCCGCGCTCTCGCTAACGCCGGACGAACGCATTGAAGGCCAGGCAATGCGATACCGCGACCCTCGACAAGCTGATGAACCCGCAGCCAGCGCGCTAAGTTCCGAGCGCGTGCAAATGACCTCCGGCCAATCGACGAGCCGCGCGCCTCGTCCGCGGAATCGCCTCCGGTCGGTGCGGCTTCAGATCAGCTTCTTGGCGGACAGCGCCTTGATGATGATCTCGGCGAATTCCCTCGTATCCTTCGTCACGTCCCGCGGCGAGAACGTTTCCGTAGTGCCCGACCAGATCACGTGATCTGGATTGGTGCGAAACAGATTCGTTTCCGCCGTCACCACATCGTAGGTGTAGACCTGCGGCGGCTCGTAGAAGCCCATCCACGCCGACGAATAAAACCCGTAGAAGCCGTAATACGGCGGACCGACATAGCTGCCCGGATAGATCTGCGTTTCCTTGTCGACTTTGACCAGCCGCGTAACCAGCAAACCGTTGACGCCCGATTCGTCGATTGCCTGCTGCAAGCGAGTCTGCGGGACCTCGCCGTCTTCCGGAATCAAAGTGTAGCTCGCGACTGCCTGCAGACCTTTCGCCTGCAGCTGCCGCACGAACTCGTCCTCGAAGATGCGCCGCGTGGTCGTCTGCCGGGTTACGCCGAACACCATCACTTTCGTCAGCGGTTGCCCTGCATCTTTCGGATCCTGCCATGAGCCGGTAAGCCGCGTCGAAGCGCAGCCCGCTACGATCGCGCCCAGGATCAGGACCAGCAGCCAATTGCGGTACCGGTTTCGGCCAGCCATCGATGCAACGCCTCCATTCTTATCGATTGCCTAAGCCTACCCGTATTTTTAGCCACGAGCATGACCGGAAGTTGCGCTGCACGCGGTCGGTCGGGCCGCCTTGCCGCACGCACGCACGCGAAAATTTCGGCCGTCTCGTTCATGGCGATGACGTACTCGTTGCGCAGACAACGGTGGAGTATTATGCAAATGAATCGTGCGCTAGTCCTCGAGTAACCGATGAGCGTATTTCTGAACATCGATCGTCCCGCAAAGCACCGAGCTCCGCTGCTGGCAGCGCCCAAGCCCGCCGACCCATTTCGAATTTGCCGGCCCCGGCCTGGACGTGTGGCATTCGTTTCCCGTCATTCTTTCCTTGGAGCTGCGCGCGTATGACCCCGTCTCGATCGAGGTTCAATGGTTTTCGTAGCGCTGCATCGATTGGTCCGCACGAGGTTATGCGCGTACTCGCGGCGGCTGTTCTGCTGGCGCCGCTGATCGGGTCTGCGGCGGACGCGCTGCCACCGCCGCCCGACATCGACACGCAGGCCAAGGAGGCGCCGGCCAAACCCGTCAGCGTGCGCGATTGCCGCAACTGCGGCGTCGTGCGCTCGATTCGCGAGATTCGCAACCAGCGTCAGTTCTCGCGACCGGACATCTATGTCACCTCGCCGCAATATTTGGATACGCGGCCGCAGGATCCGCCGCAGATCGGTCCGGTCATCAGTTTCAGCTGGGGCGCGGGTGACACCCCGCACACCAAAATCGGCGCGATCGGCAGCCCATCAATGCAACAGCGCTTCATCGAGCTCAGCTACGAAGTCGGTGTGCGGTTCGACGACGGCCGCTTCGGCTTGATCGAGCAGGATGAGATCGGCGACATGGGGATGGGCGACCGCGTGCAGGTGATCGACAAGCGCGTCCAGCGGTTCTAACCAGGGACGCGCGCTGACGCTGCGGCACGGCCAACGCGGCGCGTGTTCGCGAGCCTAGTGTTTGAGCGTCGCCCGCCAGCAGCGGTGAATCCGCCGATTGCGAAAGTCCTCCGGGATGGTGAGCTCGGAAATCTCCTGCACCTCGAACCGGTCGAACGCGCCTTCCGCCAAACGAAACCGCTGCAGATTAGTCGAGAAGTACAGCACGCCGCCGCGGTTCAACAGGCGCGCGCAGTCTTCGATCAATCCTGGGTGATCCCGCTGGACATCCAGCGCATGCGCCATCGCCTTGGATTTCGAGATCGACGGCGGATCGAGCATGATGAGATCGAATCGCTCGCCTTCGCGCCGCGCACTGTCGAGCCATTGCATTGCGTCCGCCCGAATCAATGGATGACGTGCTTCCTCGATGCGGTTGGCGTCGAAGTTGCGGCCCGCCCAGTCCAGATAGGTGTGCGATAAATCGAGACTGACCGAGCTGCTCGCACCGCCCGCAGCCGCGTAGATGGTGAAGCTGCCGGTATAGCAAAACAAATTCAAGAATCGCTTGCCGCCGGCCTCTTCCTGAATCTTCTGTCGCGTGATGCGATGGTCGAGAAACAACCCGGTATCGAGATGGCTGTGCAGGTTGACAATGAACCGGTGGCCGCCTTCGGTCACCACGAAGTCTTCGCCGCTCTCTCCGGTCTTCTGGTGCTGCTCCCCCGCCTGACGTTGTACGCGGCGCTTGAGCACCACGTTGTCGAGCGGCAACTCCAGAGCAGTGCCGACCGCCTGCTGCGCGTCGGCGCGTCGAGCGGTGCGCGCGACATCGTCCGTACCCTCGCCGCGGTCGTATTCCTGCAAATGCGCTCGCGTGCCGTAGACGTCGACGACGAATGCGAATTCAGGAATGTCGCGATCGTAGACGCGATAACAGTCGATGCCGCGGCGCCTCGCCCAGCGCGCAAGATGGCGATGATTCTTGCGCAACCGGTTGATGAAATCTTCGATGCCCGTCACAGCTCGCTGCCGGCGACGGCCTGCGGCTTGACCGCAGCGGCGCTGCACAGCCAGACGCCGAGCAGCACCAGCGCCATGCCGTAGAGATGATAGGCATGCGGCGGCTCCGACA
>JBBRGM010000222.1:0-7468 GCA_038240725.1 Burkholderiales bacterium
GATGACGCCTTGCTCGAATTCGCCGTTACGGAAGCGCTGTTCCATCGCGCGGCAGATGTTTTCCCAGCCGGCACCGACCTTGGCGTGGATGCCGCGATCGGCAACGATTTCGACGTCGCGATCGGCAAACAGCAGATAAATCAGCACACCATTGTTACGCTCGGTGTCCCACACGCGCAGTTGCGAAAAAACTTCGATCGCGCGCTCGCGTGCAGGTAATTCTGCAACGAGTTGCGGCACGTCGAGCGCATGCTCGACTGCGAAGCGGATCTGGCCTTGGTGCGTCGCTTCCGTCGTGCGGATCGCCGTTTCGATTGCGTCGAGCGACGCGGCTGGGAATGCACGCCGCACGCTCGACAGCGTCGTGAAAACATGGCGCAACAGGCGGCCGACGTTCATGTTCTCTCGCCTCTGGTTACCATCGTCCGGACGCTCCGCCGCCACCGAAGCCGCCGCCACCGCCGCCGAATCCACCGCCACCGCCGAAACCGCCACCACCGCCCCCTAAACCGCCGAAGCCGCCGCTGCCAGGACGCCCCAGGCCCGACCCAGCGCCGAGCAAGGTAAAGACAAAAGCGATGATGCCGGCGACAACTGCGCCGATCAGGGAGCTGATGAGCAGCCATCCCAGAATGCCGGCCCCGCCGCCAATAATTGCAGCTGCGGGAATCCGTCCTAACATGCGACGCAGAATGCCGCCGACAACGGTCACTAGGACGATGCCGATGACGAACAGCGAGCCGAAATCCCGGCCCTGGCCTGTTGCCGCACCGGGCGCGCGCTGCGCAGGCGCAGGCAGCGGCTCGCCGTTGACGACTTTGATGATCGTGTCTACTCCGGCATCGATGCCGCCATAGAAATCGCCGGTGCGAAAGCGCGGAACGATGGTCTCGTCGACGATGCGCTTGGCGATGGCATCGGGCAGCGCGCCCTCGAGCCCGTAGCCGACTTCGATGCGCAAATCGCGATCGTTTTTCGCAACCAGCAGCAGCGCGCCGTCATCGACGCCTTTACGGCCCAGCTTCCACTGCTCCGCCGCGCGAATGCCGTATTGCTCGATCGTTTCCGGGCGCACGCTCGGTACAATGAGCACCGCAATCTGGCTGCCCTTGGTCGTTTCGAACTGCTGCAGCTTCTGCTCGAGGCCTTGCGTTTGCTCGGCCGTCAGCGTGCCGGTCAGATCGGTAACGCGCGCCTTCAGCGGCGGCACCGGGACAGGCGACTGCGCGAACGCCGAAGCCCATCCGAGCAGCGCGAACGCGGCTAAGAAAAACAGGAGCCCCGCTAAACGCGAGGCCGGCCGGTTCATCATGCGTTACTGTTTCGGTGCCGGCGCGGGGTTGGGCGTACCGGCCGGGGGCGGGCTGGAGAAGTCCACGCTCGGCGGTTTCGAGATCTGCGCTTCGTTCTCGACGGTGAAGTTGGGCTTTTCCTTGTACCCGAACATCATGGCCGTGAGATTGACCGGGAACTGGCGCACCGTCGTGTTGTACTGCTGCACCGACTTGATGTAGCGCTGACGGGCGACGGTGATGCGATTCTCGGTGCCTTCGAGCTGCGCCTGCAGATCGCGAAAATTCTGATCGGACTTGAGATTCGGATAGTTCTCGGTGACGACCAGCAGCCGCGACAACGCGGAGCTCAGCTCGCCCTGCGCCTGCTGAAACTTGGCGAACGCTTGCGGATCGTTGATCAGTTCCGGCGTCGCCTGAATTGCGCCGACTTTCGCGCGCGCGTTGGTCACGCCCAGCAGCACGTCTTTTTCCTGCTGCGCGTAGCCCTTAACGGTGTTCACCAGATTCGGAATCAAATCGGCGCGGCGCTGGTATTGATTGATCACCTCGCTCCAGCTCCCCTTGATTTCCTGATCTTCCGACTGAATCGTGTTGTAACCGCAACCGGTCAGCGTCAACGTGGCGCTCAACAGTACGAGTACGGTCAGCAGTCTTTTCATTCTCTGGTCTCCTTCATTATGAGGGGATCGCAATGGCGGATTCCCAAGCCGATCAACTCGGCCGTGCCTTGCCGCCACTGGCGCCTAACTTTGGGCCGTTTGCGCGCCTTTCAAGCGCTGCATGGTCTCGCGCGCGAAACACAGATCTTCCCAGGCTTTCGCTTTGTCCCCCAGGGTGCGCAGCAGGTAGGCCGGATGATACGTGACGATCAACGGAATGCCTTGCAGCGAATGTAGACGGCCACGCAGACTGCCTATGCTGGCGTCGTTACGCAAAAGATTCGCGGCTGCCGTGCGTCCGAGCGCGATCACGAGCTTCGGCTGCAACAACTGAATTTGGCGTGCGAGATACGGCTCGCACTGCGTGGCCTCTACTGGCTCCGGCTGGCGATTGCCCGGCGGCCGGCACTTCACGATATTCGCGATGTAGACGTCGTGACCGCGCTTGAGACCGATTGCGGCGAGCATATTGTCGAGCAGCTTGCCGGCTTGACCCACGAACGGCTCGCCGCGCGCATCCTCTTCCGCGCCCGGTCCTTCGCCGATGAACAGCCAGTCCGCCTGCTCGGCACCGACGCCGAACACCGTTTGTTTACGCGTTGCATGCAACGCACACGCCGTGCATCCTGTCACCGCGTTCTGCAATTGCGTCCAGTCGAATCGCGCGATCTGTGCTGCGCGATCCGAGTCGACTGCGCGCGCTGCGATTTCCGCTGCGACCGGCGCTCTCTGGTCGCGCCCTGCTTCGAATACCGGTGGTTCGAATGCTTCGGCATCGTGGGATGCCGTTTCCTCGAGTATCGTGGCAACGTCCCCGCGGATCGATACGGCCGCTTCGCGGCGCACCCACTTCGGCAGCAGGCCGAGCTCCTGCAGAATCAAATCGCGCCGATTCACAGGTCGAGTCCCATCAAGATGGCATCTTCACGCCCGCCCTGCGCCGGATAATAATCGCGCCGAATCGACAGATCGGTGAAGCCGACATCTGCGTAGAGATTGCGCGCATTGAGGTTCGAGGGGCGCACCTCGAGAAACATCCGCGCTGCTTCATAGCCGCGCGCGGTGTCGATGAAATGCTGCAGGAACGCCCGCCCGAGCCCGCGGCTTTGCCGGTCCTGCGCGATGCTCAGATTCAACAGATGCGCTTCGTCCACGCCGATCATCAGCACGCCGTAGCCGACCATTTGTTCCGTGCACTCCATAATCCAGCAACTGTAGCCCGCATACAGCGAATCCTGAAAATTTCCGATCGTCCACGGATAGCTGTAGATCTCGCGCTCGATGCTCATTACCTGCTTCAAATCGTCCGATTCCATCGGCCGAAACAATGCCGACTCGCACAGTACCGCGCTCATGGATTGTCCGCAGGCGCATTCGCCTTCTGCGCTTTCAACGCTTGCCGCTCGATGATCGTGAGCGCGACCCGATCGCGCAGATACAACGGTTGCGCATCGTCTGCCGGCCCCGCCAGACCGTCACGCACCAGCTGCGCCCCCAGCGCGGCGATCTCCCTCGCCCTCGGATGCAACTCGGGCCGTGTGCCGATGAGCTGTCCCGCGTAATGCTGCGACAGTGCGTCCGCATGCACGGCGAAGCCGCTGCCCGCGCCGATCCAGCCGCCGCCTGCGACTGTCGGCGCCGCGGCCGGAACGCACAAACGCGGCGCATGCGCCGTCCGCCAGCGATGGTCGACGCGCTCGTAAGCTGCGTAATACAGCTCACCCATGCGTGCATCCAGCGCTACGATGACGCGCTGCGCTTCGGTTGCTTCCGCCACCGCCAGCAGCGTGCTGACACAGGCGACCGGAAGATCGGCGCCGAACGCCAATCCCTGCGCAATGCCGCAGGCGATACGCAGGCCGGTAAACGAGCCCGGGCCGGCGCCGAAAGCGATCGCATCGAGCTCCGCGATGCGGACGCCGCTTTCCGTCAGCAACGCGTCGATCATAGCGATGATGAGCTCCGAATGCCGTTGTCCAGCGTGGGTCTCCCGACTCCAGACCTGGAGATCGCGCTGCAACGCAACCGAGCACCATTCGGACGAGGTATCGAACGCAAGTATTTTCAAGGCGGGGTATGCGCGCGCATCACGACAAGTTCAATGATGCGCACGAGAAAATCGGCGTTAGAAAAGATGGCGCCATTCTAGCGGATCTGTTGCGGACACTTCAGACGGACCGCAGACGCTCAGCAGACCGCACCGCACGCGCGCATGACGACGACGCCTGCGCCTCGCGACAACTGCTCAAGACGCTCTGCGTTAGTTGCTATAATCGATCGCGATTCGGACCTGCGCCGCTTGCTTACTGGCTCGCGATGTTGCGAGCTTCTGAGATCGCGCGCCGCGGACGCTTGAGTTGCTGCGCTCTCGCACTGCTTGGGCTGTATGCAATACGGGTGATCGGCTACGCGCGCCGCCGCTTGAATAACGTTACAACAAACAAGACCAGGATCGTGCGTCCCAGGTCGGAGGAGAAATCTATGCGACGTCTACTGCGCTGCTTGAGCGCATTCGCTGTTTTTTCGGCCCTGCTCGCATCGGGCGCGGCGCTCGCTCAGCAGCCGCTGCGCATCGGCGTCATCACGTTTCTGTCGGGACCTGCGTCCGGACCGTTCGGCGTGCCCGCCAAGCAAGCGTCTGACTTGCTCGCCGAAGCGTTCAACAAAGGCGGCCAGGCGCCCGGATTTGACAAGAAAGGTTTCGGCGGCCGGCCGATCGAGCTGGTCTATGTCGACGAAGCCGGCGGCCCGACCAAGGTCGTGACTGAATATCGCAACCTGGTCGATCGTCAGAACGTCGACTTGATTATCGGTGTCATTTCCAGCGGCGATTGTCTGGCTGTCGCGCCCGTCGCAGAAGAGCTGAAGAAATTTACCGTGCTGTTCGACTGCGCCACCAATCGCATCTTCGAAGAGGCGAGCTACAAGTATGTCTTTCGTACCACCACCATGGCAACGCAGGAAAACGTCGCTGCCGCGCGCTACATCGCAGAGCACTTCCCAAACCTGAAGACATACTCGGGCATCAACCCGAACTATGCCTGGGGCCAGGATGCGTGGTCCGACTTCACCGAAGCGATGAAGGTCCTCAAGCCCAACGCGCAGATCGCGACTAATGTGACGCCGAAGCTCGGCGCCGGTCAGTACGGAGCGGAAATTTCATCGCTCCTGGGCAGCAATGCCGAAATCATTCAAAACTCGCTGTGGGGCGGCGACCTCGAAGCCTACATTCTGCAGGCATCGCCGCGTGGCCTGATGACGAGCACGCCGAACATCATGATCACCGGCGAGACGACGATGGAGCGGCTCAGCAAAGACCTGCCGGACGGCACCATCCTCGGCGCGCGCGGCCCGAACGGCGTCTTCGCGCCGCCGACAGCGCTCAACAAGTGGTTTGCCAAAGCGTATCGCGACAAGTACAGCAGCGGCGCCGTGTACGCGTCCTATCACATGGCTACCGCGTTCTTCGGTGTGAAAGCCGCCTACGAAAAAGCGCAGCAGTCGAACGGCGGCAAAGAGCCGACGATCGACCAGATCATCGCCGCGTTCGAGAACATGAAGTTCGAATCGCCCGCGGGAACGGTGAGCATGGCGCTCGGCAAGGGGCATCAGGCTGTGCAACACGTGCCCTACGGCACCGTGCGCAAAGTCGACGGCAAGATCACATTGACGAACATCAAATACTACGCGCCGGATCTGATCAGCCCGCCCGATGGCATGAAGAGCGTCGACTGGATTCGGTCGGGGTTTAAGAAATGAGCGTCGCCGCTGACGCTTGCTTCGCTAGGGGATAGGGGCTCGGGGCTGGGGGCTAGGGAGCACGCCTGAGCGTGCTTGAAGTCCCCTTAAAAATGCGGCACGAAGTGCCATCGTTCCCTAGACCCTAGCCCCCAGACCCTAGCCCCTCGCGAGCGCCCCGTCGAGCCACCACTCCCACCGGCTGTAATGAGGAAAAAATGACTAAGAACTCGAAACATCCATCGTTCGCGAAACGCTCGCTGCTCAAGAAAACCGCTGCGGTATCCGCGGCCGCTGCATTGTCGCCGCTCGGCTTTCCCGCGATCGTGCGTGCGCAATCGGATGCGATCCGCATCGGGCACATCACGCCGCGCACCGGGTTTCTCGGACAGGTCGGCGAGTACGGCTTCAAAGGTGCGACTCTAGCGATCGAGGAGCTCAACGCATCGGGGGGCGTGCTCGGACGCAAGCTGGAAATGATCGCGGAGGACAGCGTCAATCCGGCGACTGCGGTGACCAAGGCGCAGAAACTCATCGAGCGCGACAAAGTGGTCGTGCTGATCGGCGAGGTCAGCTCGGCATCGGCGGGTGCGATTGCCGATCAGGCGCTCAAGTACAAAACGCCTTACTTCAACACCGGCGCGAATTCCGATGCGCTGCGCGGTGCGAGCTGCAACCGCTACATGTTCCACGTCGAAGGGTCGAACACGATGTACACCAAGACGATCGGGACATGGCAGCTAGATCACAAGTTGATCAAAGGCGCGAAATGGTATTTTCTGACCGCCGATTACGCGTTCGGTCACGACTTGTATCGCGTGTCCTCGCGCTTTCTGCAAGACCACGGCGGCACCGTGCTCGCCAACGACATGGTGCCGACCAACACCGCGGATTACAGCGCATACATTCTCAAGATCCGCGCGATGAAACCGGATTTCATTTACTTGAATCTCGCCGGCGTCGATCAGACCACGTTTCTCAAGCAGTATCGCGAGTACAACCTGCCCTACCCGCTCGCCGGCGGCGTCATGGACACCGCACCGTTCTGGGCTGCAGGGCTCGACAATTTGTCGGGCCACTGGCAGACACTGTGGTATCACGGCATCGACGTCGCCGCGGCCCGAGCCTTCAGCAAACGCTTCACGGATAAATTCGGCGGCCCGCCGGAGAATCAGGCGTGGGGCGATTACGTCGCCATGAAAATCGCCGTGCAGTCGATTGCAGATACCAAGGGCATCGCCGCGCCGGCAATCATCGAGTACCTCGAAAAAGGCGCGAGCTTCGAGATCCTGAAAGAGCGCAAAGGCCAATTCCGCAATTGGGACCATCAGCTTCTCCAGGAGATGTACGTCGTCAAAGTGAAGGACAAGTCCGCATCCAAAGACAAGTGGGATATCTTCGACGTCGTACGCGCTGTGCCCGGCCCGAAAGAATCGCTGGAGATGATCCAGCCGACGATGGCGGAGAATCCGTGCAAGATGACCTAGGATCAGTGATCAGTGATCTGTGATCGGTGATCAGCAACGTCAACGGCGAACAAACGAATGCGTGATCAGTAAAAAAGGCACCGCTGTGATCCATTGACGATGGGCGGAAATGCATGTTTGGAGGTGGCGAGTGAAGTGTGCAGACCTGAGCGACCAGTCACGACACCTGTGCTCATTCGCTGCACACGCCGATCACCGCTTTTGAATTTACTGATCACCGATCACTGATCACAGATCACCGCTTTTGAATTTCCTGATCACCGATCACTGATCACAGATCACCGCCGAA
>JBBRGM010000223.1:0-7463 GCA_038240725.1 Burkholderiales bacterium
CGCCGTTTTCGGCGCCTAAGGGCGATGATCAGTGACCTGACTGCGGTGATCAGTGATCTAACCGCGGTGATCCGTGATCAGTGATCGGTGATCAGTAAAAAGCGGGGGCGCGGAGGTCGTCGGGTACTGGAGTCGGGGATAGGCCAAGGCGGGAAAATACGTACGAATAACCAGTGACAGGGTTTGCACCCGATCACCGATCACCGTAATGGCTTGAGCGGACGAACCGTCCGCTCAAGCCATTACTTCAGTGCGCGAGGCGCGCTTGCGGTCGTGCTCGCTCAGGTAACGCTTGCGAACTCGGATCGACTTCGGCGTGATTTCGACCAGCTCGTCTTCCGCGATGAATTCGATCGCCGACTCCAAGGTGAGCTGGATCGGCGGCGTCAGCAGGACGTTTTCGTCCTTACCGGCGGAGCGGATATTGGTGAGCTTCTTTTCTTTCACTGGGTTGACGATCAGATCGTTGTCCCGCGTATGGATGCCGATCACCATGCCTTCATAAACCGGATCGCCGGGGGACACGAACATCCGCCCACGCGGTTCCAGTTTGAACAGCGCGTACGGCACCGCCTCGCCTTCTTCCGCGGACACCAGCACGCCGTTGCGGCGTTCGGGCATCTCGGGCTTGAGCGGGCCGTAATCGTCGAACACATGGCTCATGAGGCCGTTGCCGCGGGTCAAATTCAGAAACTCGGTCTGAAAGCCGATCAAGCCGCGCGCGGGAATGCGGTACTCGAGACGTACGCGGCCTTTGCCGTCCGGCTGCATGTCGCTCAGCTCGCCCCGGCGCGCACCCAGCGCTTCCATCGCGGCACCCTGATTTTGCGAGTCGCAATCGACGGTCAGCAATTCATACGGCTCGGAGCGCACACCGTTGATGTCGCGCATCAACACGCGCGGACGCGATACCGCGAGCTCGTAGCCTTCGCGTCGCATGTTTTCCAGCAGAATCGTCAGATGCAATTCGCCGCGGCCCGACACCAGGAATACGTCGGCGTCGGCGGTTTCTTCTACACGCAATGCGACGTTCGACAACAGCTCGCGCTGCAGCCGTTCGCGCAGCTGGCGGCTGGTGACGAACTTGCCCTCTTTGCCGGCGAACGGCGAGGTGTTGACCTGGAAATTCATGGTCAAGGTCGGTTCGTCCACGTCGAGCAAGGGCAACGGATCGGGATGCTCAGGATCGGTCAGCGTACAACCGATGGTCAGCTCCTCGATTCCCTGCAGCAAAACGATATCGCCGGCCAACGCCTCGCTTTTCGGGATGCGCTGCAAACCCGAGAAGCCGAACACTTGGCCGACTTTCGCGGTACGCGGCGTCGGCCCGCCGGTGAAGATCAGCACGTTTTGATTCGGAGCGATACGTCCTCGGGCAATGCGGCCGATGCCGATGCGGCCGACGTAGCTCGAGTAATCCAGCGCGCTAATCTGGAATTGCAGCGGCCCGTCGACATCGCCTTCGGGCGCCTTCACGTGGCTCAGGATGGTCTCGAACAAAGGGCGCATGTCGGTACCGGGCTGCGCCAGATCCATTGTTGCGTAGCCGAGCAGGGCTGAGGCGTAGACCACGGGGAAATCGAGCTGATCTTCGTCCGCACCGAGCTTGTCGAACAAATCGAAAGTCTGGTTGACCACCCAGTCGGCACGCGCGCCCGGGCGGTCGATCTTGTTCACGACGACGATGGGACGCAGACCAAGCGCGAGGGCTTTGCGCGTCACGAAGCGCGTTTGCGGCATCGGACCTTCGACAGCATCGACCAGCACCAGCACGCCGTCCACCATCGACAACGCACGCTCGACCTCGCCGCCGAAGTCGCGGTGACCCGGCGTATCGACGATGTTGATGTGCACGCCGCTGTATTCGAATGCTGCGTTCTTGGCGAGGATGGTAATCCCGCGCTCCCGCTCGATGTCGTTGCTGTCCATCACCCGCTCTTCCAGATGCTGGTGAGCGGCGAACACGCCTGCCTGGCGCAGGAGTTTGTCGACCAGTGTGGTCTTGCCGTGATCGACGTGGGCGATGATAGCGATGTTGCGAACGGCTCTGAGCATGGGATTAAGGTGGGGCCTGTGGCTCTAAGATGCTAGTGGGCGCCTGAAGATTGAGTTAAGTGGCGCGGAAAAAAGCCGGCAAGTGTAGCACGCAGCCGGGGTGGTCGTTAAAGTTAAGCGCAGGTGAAACGCACAACCCATGCCACGCGCTACGCGCTGCGAAAGATCTGCATCGGCGGTGTGCGCAACACTCGACGCGTGCCGAGCAAGCCGGCAATCAGCACGCCGAGCGTGCCGCCGAATAGCCCGGACGCCCACACCGCAGGGTTGAAGGTATAGGGCACGTTGAGCACGCGGTCGGCGACCACCCAGCCGAGCAGGGACGCGCCGATCGCCGCGAGCAGCCCGGCCAGCGCGCCGATGGCGGCAAACTCCGCCGCATGCGCGGAGAGCATCTGCCGGCTGGTCGCACCAAGTGTGCGCAGGATCGCGGCATCGAACACGCGCTCATCGTGCGTCGCGCTGATCGCGGCAAACAACACGACGCCGCCGGCCAGCAGTCCGAACAGAAACACGAACTCCACCGCACGGATGACCTGATCCATCATGCGCTGAATTTGGCCGAGAACCGCGGCCACGTCGATCACCAGAAAGTTGGGAAACCGCTGCACGAGCTGATCCATCAGCCCGGAGCGGTCGTCCGCCAGATGAAAGCTGGTGACATAGCTGGCGGGAAAGGCGTCGAGCACGCCCGGCGGTGTCACAACGAAGAAATTGACCCGAAAGGAATCCCACTCGACCTTGCGCAGCGAGCGCACCTCGCCTTCGAGCCGGTTGCCGGCGATCTCATAGGTCAGCCGATCGCCCAGGCGAATGCCGAGCGTCTGCGCAATGCCCTGCTCGACCGAAAACATCGGCTTGCCGCTGTGCGCAGGGCTCCACCACTGACCGGCCAGAATCTCGTTGTCGGGCTGCATGGTCTGCGTCCAGGACAAGTTGAATTCGCGTTCGACCAGGCGTTTCGCGCGGTCGTCGGCGTAGCGGGCCGAGGACAGGGGCGTGCCGTTGATAGCGGTCAGTCGTCCACGCACCATCGGAAACACCGGCGGTGCCTGCATGCCGTGTTCGCGGAAGAACACCGCCAGCGGCGCGACTTGATCGGGCTGGATGCTGACCAGAAAGCGATTCGGCGCATCGACCGGCAGGCTGCGTTTCCAGCTTGCCAGCAGATCGCTGCGCACCAGCGTCAGCAGCACCAGCGCCATGATGCCGACTCCCAGCGCGACCACTTGCGTGACCGTCGCGAGCGGACGTCGACGCAGATTTGCCAGACCGAAGCGCCAGGCAAATCCAGCGCGCCGGCGGCTCGACGTGAAGGCGCGCAATAACAGCCACGTGACGAGCGCACACACAGCCATCGTGGCGATGCTGCCGCCGAGGACGTACGCACCCAGCTGCCAGTCTTGCGCTTCCCACAAGATCAGACTCGCGAAAGCAGCAAGTCCGATCAGATACCCTGCGATTCCAGCGGTGTCGGGCACGCCGAGATCCCGGCGCAGAACCCGCAGCGCAGGCACCCGGCGTAGCGCCACGAGCGGGGGAATGGCAAAGCCCAGCAGCGGGACGAAGCCGACGCCGAATCCCTGCAGCACCGGTCCGATCCCCGGCAGCGGCAATTGCACGCCTACTACGGGCTGCAGCAGAGTCGCCAGCACCGCTTGCCCGGCGAAACCCAACGCGGCTCCCAGCGCGCTGGCTATGGCGCCCAGGGCGATGAATTGCTGCACATGTAATCGCAGAATCAGCGCCTGGCTTGCGCCCAGGCAGCGCATGATGGCGCAACCGTCCAGATGCCGCGTCAGATAGCGGCGCGCCGCCAGCGCGATCGCGACGGCAGCAAGCAGCACCGACAACAGCGCAGACAGCGATAGAAACTTCTCGGCACGCTCCAGCGCCGAGCGAATTTCGGGGCGCGCATCGCGCACGTCTTCCACCCGCTGGCCTGGACTGCTGCGCGCTTGCGCAACGCCGCGGAATTTCTTGACCGCATCCATCGGACCGGCGACGCCGAGGCGGTACGTCACGCGGCTGCCGGTCTGGATCAGCCCGGTCGAGGGCAGATCGCTCGAATTCATCAGCAGGCGGGGGCCAAGATTCAAAAAACTGATGCTGGTTTCCGGATCTTCGATCAGCCGCGCGGTCACGGTGAAACTGCGATCCCCGAGCTTGAGCGTATCGCCGACTTTAACGCCCAGGCGCGTGAACAATCGATCGTCGCCCCACACCTCGCCTGTAGCGGGCACGCCGCCCACCGGTTTCGTCAGGGGCTGCTTGCCGTCATCGATGGACAGCCGGCCCTTCAGCGGATAGCCCGGCTCGACTGCCTTGATCTCGGTGAGCTGCGTGCTCTGGGCATGCATCGTCATGCTCGGAAAGCGCACGGTGCGCAGAACGTTGAGGCCCTGCTTGCGCGCCTCGTCGCTCAATGCGTTGTCGATCGGATGGTCCGCGATGACGACCAGATCCGCGCCGAGCAGTTGATTGGCTTCGGTACTGAGCGCTTGGCGAACGCGATCGGCGAACAGCGCCACGCTCGTTAGACTCGTCACCGCGATCACCAGTCCCAGCGCAAGCACGCGCAATTCGCCGGCGCGCCAATCTCGCAAGAGCAAGCGCCACGACAGCGCCAGTCCGCGGCGCCAGGACAGCTCGGGCGCAGCGGTCTTCATGCTCGCGCTCGCTGCGGTTGCGCGCGCAACCTCCGCACGTCCCGGCGCGCCGGGCGGCGTGTGCGACTCAGGTCCGGTCGCCACTGACCAGGCGTCCAGCGGCGAGTCCCAATCGGCGGCCGCAGCGAGCCGCGAGACTTTCGTCGTGCGTGACGAGCAACAGCGTGGTCCGGCGCTCGCGATTGAGATCGAACATGAGATCGATGATGTCCTCGCCGGTGCTCGAGTCGAGATTGCCGGTGGGCTCGTCGGCGAACAGCAGACGCGGTGGACCGGAAAACGCACGCGCGATGGCGACGCGCTGCTGCTCGCCGCCGGACAGTTGCCGCGGATAATGCTCGATGCGCGGCGTCAGCCCCACGCGATCGAGCAGATCGCGTGCAAGCTCGCGCGCGTTATCGACGCCCGACAATTCCATTGGCAGCATCACATTTTCCAGTGCCGTCAGCGCAGGCAGCAGCTGAAAGGACTGAAACACGAAGCCGACCATGCGACGGCGCAATGCTGCGCGCCCGTCTTCGTCCAGCGCTGCCAGATCGACGCCGTCGACGATGATCTGGCCCGACGTCGGCGGATCGAGCCCCGCGAGCAATCCGAGCAAAGTCGTTTTGCCCGAACCGGACGCGCCGACGATCGCCACTGCCTCGCCTTCAGCGATTGCGAAACTCACGTCGTCGAGAATGGTCAACTTGCTGTGGCCGGTGTCGACTTGCTTGCTGACGCCGACGGCCCTGACAATGGCGGATGCGCCGACCTTTGCTGTCTCGACTTCCAATTTCCTACGCTGCGATGTCTCGATTTCTACTGTCATGCCTGGTCAGTTGTGCGTTGATGATTGCGGCTGCGGGCGCTCGCGCCGAGCCGCCGGTGATTCTCGTGTTCGGCGATAGCCTGTCGGCGGGCTACGGCTTGCCCCAGGGCAAAGGTTGGGTCGATTTGCTGGAGCAGAAGCTCGCCCACGAGAAAAATGGCGCGCGGGTAGTCAACGCGAGCATTAGCGGTGAGACGTCACTGGGCGGACGCAATCGGTTGGCGGCTGCTTTGTCTCAGCATCGGCCGCAATTGGTGGTGTTGGAGCTCGGCGCCAACGATGCCCTGCGCGGCCAATCGCTGCCGACTCTGCAGGAAAACCTGGCCGCCATGGTCAAGCAGAGCCAGGCTGCGGGCGCGAAGGTGCTGCTGCTCGGCATGCGCATCCCGCCAAACTACGGCCCGGACTACACGAAAAAGTTCCACGCGCTGTACGCCGACGTCGCCAGGCAGACCGGCGCCGCGCTGGTCCCATTCCTGTTCGAGGGCTTCGCTGAACGGCGCGACATGTTTCAGTCCGATGGCGTGCATCCGGGCATCGAAGCGCAGCCCATCATGCGGGATAACGTCCGGGCAGCGCTCGAGCGCATGCCGCCGATGCGCAGCGCGAAGCAATAGCGCTCTCTGCTGTACGGCGCGGCCGCGCAGTCTGCCGCTGCAGCGATTCAAACCAGCGCAGCGTCGCTGCTATACTGCGCGCCACTCGCGATGACCTCCGCCACATCTTCCTCTGCTGCGCCCTTGTCTGCTCGCAGTCTTGTCCTGCTGGCGCTCGCCGCGCTGGTGCTATGGTTCGCCAATCTCGACTATCGCAAATTGATCAAGCCCGACGAGGGGCGCTACGCTGAGATCTCACGTGAAATGGCGGTCAGCGGTGATTGGGTCACGCCGCATCTGAACGGCATCCGCTACTTCGAAAAACCGCCGCTGCATTACTGGGCAGGCGCCGCCGCGTTCACCGCATTCGGTGCGCACGAATGGACTGCGCGGCTATGGAGCGCGATCACCGGCATGCTCACCGTGATCCTCGCCTGGTATGCAGGCGGGCGTCTGTTCGGGCGCACCGCAGGTTTGTATGCCGGCGTGCTCGCGGCCAGCAGCCTGATGCTGATCGCCGTTGCGCATCTCAACACGCTCGACATGGGACTCACGTTTTTTCTGTTCCTGAGTCTGTGCGGCTTCATCTTCGCGCAGCGCGACGGCGCAACCGCGCGCGACAACGCGATCTGGATGCACGTGGCGTGGGCGGCGATGGCGTGCGCGGTGCTGAGCAAAGGGCTGGTCGGCGCGGTCATTCCCGGCGCGACGCTCGTACTCTATGCGGTGATTCAGCGCGACTGGAAGCTGCTGCTCAGATTGCGTCCGCTCACCGGCGTGATTCTGTTTCTAGCCATCGCGGCGCCTTGGTTCGTACTGGTGTCGCAGCGCAATCCGCAGTTCGCCTGGTTCTTCTTCGTGCACGAACATTTTCTGCGCTACACCACGACGCTGCACCAGCGCAGCGAGCCCTGGTATTACTTTCTGCCGCTGCTCGTTGCCGGCGGATTGCCATGGACGGTGACGCTGTTCGACGCCGCGCGGCGTAGCTGGGCGGCGCAACCGGACCGCAAATTCCAAGTGCGCAGATTTCTGCTGGTGTGGTGCGCGTTCGTGCTGCTGTTCTTCAGCGCGTCGGGATCGAAGCTGCCGCCGTACATTCTGCCGCTGTTTCCAGCGCTCGCGCTGCTCGGCGGCTGGCGCCTGGCCGAGATCCACGGACGAACGCTGTTCTGGCAGCTTTCGCCGTTGCTCTTGCTCGGCGTCGGCGCGCTGGCCGCACTGCCGTTCGTCCACAGCTCGGGCGACACGCCGGCCGCGCTGATCGAATCGTTCAAGCCGTGGCTGACTGCCGCCGCATCGGTCACGCTGATCGGTACCGGTTACGCGATG
>JBBRGM010000224.1:0-7434 GCA_038240725.1 Burkholderiales bacterium
GCTCGCCAAGCGGGTTAACGAGCTCGGCTGGCACGTCCAACTGCATATGCTTGGTCCGCAGATCGTCGAGGCGCAGAACCTGCTGCAACGCGTTCCCTGCCCGATCGTGTTCGATCATCTCGCCCGCATTCCGCAGCCCGAAGGTGTGCAACATCCTTCGTTCGCCGTCGTGCGCAAATTGATCGATGGCGGCCGCACTTGGATCAAACTGTCGTGCGCCTATCAAAACTCCAAGAGCGGCCCGCCTGAATATGCGGACACGAACGAGGTCGCGCAGGCTTACGTGCGGGCTGCGCCGGAGCGGATGGTGTGGGCCAGCGATTGGCCGCATCCCACGGAGAAAACGACGAAGCCCGACGATGCGGTGCTGTTCGATCTGTTGAGCGTATGGGTGCCTGATGAGCGCACGCGCAGTCGCATTCTCGTGGACAATCCCGAAGTGCTGTACGGATTCGGTAAGGCCGGTTAGCGCGATTCGCCAAGCGAGCTTGCCGCCGCGAATTTTTCCGCTGCGTGCGTCGCCGCGCTTCTCGTCTATTACACCGTCTAGCAATTAGCTAAGGAGACCCATCCATGCGTTATCGTTTGCTTGGCCGTACCGGCCTCTACGTCTCTGAGATTTGCCTGGGCACGATGACCTACGCGGGCAAAGGCCGCTGGGAGCCGATCGGGACCCTGGGTCTGTCCGACGTGCAGGCGCAAATCAAGTTCGCGTTCGACTCCGGCGTCAACTTCATCGACACGGCGAACGTCTACTCCGAAGGCGAGTCGGAGAAGCTGGTGGGTGAAGCATTGGCGAAACTCAAGCTGCCGCGCGAAGATCTGGTGATCGCAACCAAGGTGCGCGTACGCATGGGGCCGGGTCCGAATCGCGTCGGACTGACGCGCGTGCACATCATGAACGAGATGGATGCGAGCCTGCGCCGCCTTGGACTCGATCATGTCGATCTCTATCAGATCCACGGTGTCGACCAAGTCACGCCGATGGACGAGACGTTGCGGGCGCTGGAAGATCTGGTGCGATCCGGCAGAGTCCGGCACATCGGCGTATCCAATCATGCCGCGTGGCAAATCATGAAGGCACTGGGCATCTCGGAGCGGCAAGGCTGGGATCGCTTTCAGAGTATCCAGGCCTATTATTCGATCGCGGGCCGCGAGCTCGAGCGCGAAATTGTGCCGGTGGCGCTCGATCAAAATCTTGGCATTCTGGTTTGGAGTCCGCTTGCGGGCGGACTGCTCAGCGGCAAATTCGCGGAGGACAAAGCCGGGCCGGAAGGCGCGCGACGTACCACGTTCGACTTTCCGCCGATCGATCGCGGTCGCGCGTTTCGCTGCGTCGACGCCATGCGTCCGATCGCCGCTGCGCACGGCGTGTCGGTTGCGCGAGTAGCGCTGGCGTGGGTGCTGCACCAGCCCGGCATCACCAGTGCGATCGTCGGTGCGAAGAGCCAAGAGCAGCTCGCCGACAATATCGCAGCAAGTGCATTGCAGTTGTCGGAAACGGAACTGAGCACGCTCAAGGAGGTCAGCAAGTTGCCCCCGGAATATCCAGGCTGGATGTTCGAACGACAAACTGCAGACCGCTTGCCCCGCTAATGCATCGTTGTCAGTAATCCGCCGCGACGATTGCCGAATAAAAGCTGCGCGGCGGACTTGATCGGAGCTTCTGATGCAAATACGCACGGTGTTGTTGTTGATTGTTCTCGCCGCGATTGCGATCTTCGCCGCGGTGAACTGGAACGCCTTCGTGACGCCGACGCCGCTCTCGCTGGTCGTCACCACGGTGCAAGCGCCGCTCGGGTTGGTCATGCTGGCGCTGACGGCGCTGCTCACCGTGATGTTTCTCGTCTTCGTGGTTTATCTGCAAAGCTCCGTGCTGTTCGAATCGCGCCGCTACGCGCGCGAGTTGCAGGCGCAGCGACAGCTTGCCGACCAGGCTGAAGCGTCGCGCTTCACCGAGCTGCGGTCGTTCATCGAAACGGAATTGCGGACTCACGCCGGCGGGTCCGGCGATTCGAAAACCGATCTGCTCGCGCGACTTGGGGAAACCGAGGACAGGCTGCGAGCAGCCATTGAGCAATCCGGCAACACGCTGGCTGCGTATATCGGTGAGCTCGAAGACCGGCTCGAGCGAGATGGCCAGGCATCCACACCGACGCGACTGGGCTGATCGCACGTTTGCGTTTGCGCGTTTGCGTTTGTCGGCAGGTTCGCATCTTCGGCAATACACCGCATGAGTCAGTTGATCCGATCGATCCTGTTGACGCTGATGCTTGCTGCGTCGCTCAACTGCCGGAGTGCCGAAGCAGACCATAGCGGCGACGCGGCGGAAAACACGGAGCGGGCACCAGTTCCAATGGTCGCTTCACGTGGCGCTGCAGCCGACAAGCTGGTCGTCACCCAGCATTCGATCGAGCTGGCCGGCAACGTTTTGAGATATACCGTCACCACCGGTTACATGCCCATCGTCGATGAGGCGGGCAAGCTTCAGGCGAATATCTTTTTCGTTGCATATGCGAAAGATTCGAGCGCAAATATCGCGGCGCGTCCGGTTACATTTGCGTTCAACGGCGGACCGGGTGCCTCGTCCATGTGGCTGCACCTCGGCGTCGGGCCAAAGCGCGCAGAGCTCGATGGTGATGGAACGGTGCTGCCGTCCGCGCCGCGTCTGGTCGACAATGAATCTACCTGGCTCGGCTTCACCGATCTCGTGTTCATCGATCCGGTGGGAACCGGCTACAGCCGTGCAGGCGACGGCATCGACCCCAAGCAGTTCTACGATACTGCACGCGACGTGCAGATCGCCGGCGGTTTCATTCGCCGCTACGTAACGAAATACGAGCGCTGGCTATCGCCCAAGCTCATTCTCGGTGAAAGCTACGGCACGACGCGTGCAGCGGCGTTAGCCAATCATCTGCAGGAAACCACGGGACTCAACGTCAACGGCGTGATCCTGGTCTCGTCTGCGCTGAATTTCGAAACGTTTCTGTTCGATGCCGGCAATGATCTGGCAGATGTGCTCGCGCTGCCGTCCTACACCGCGACGGCGTGGTACCACAAGAAGCTCGACGCGGCGCTGCAGGGCGATTTAGCGGAGACGTTGAAACTAGCCGAAGACTGGGCGCTGACCAAGTACATCGTCGCGCTCGCGAAAGGCGATGCGCTTTCGCAGGCGGAGCGCGATTTAGTCGCTGGACAACTTGCACGCTATACCGGCCTTGACAAGGACTATCTCGAGCGGCGCAATCTGCGCATCGGAGCATCGCGTTTCGGCATGCAGCTTCTGCGACGTGAGAATCGTGCACTCGGTCGACTGGATGGCCGCGTTACCAGCGCGACGGTCGAACGAACCGCGGAGTACGCGAGCTCGGATCCAGCACTATTTCTCGTTACCGGTCCGCTGGTGGCGACCCTGCAAAACTATCTGCGCAATGAGCTCAAGTACGAATCGCAGTTGCGCTACGAATATCTATCGAATGACGTCAATCGTTCTTGGAAATGGCTATCAGGCGGACAAGGCTATGTGTATGTCGCCGATGAGCTAACCGAGGCGATGGCGCGCGACAATAAGCTGAAGGTATTCGCGGCCGCCGGCTACTACGACCTCGCCACGCCGTATCTCGCGCAGAAGTACACGTTCGACCACCTGCATCTGGGCAGCGAGCTTGCCAGTAACCTCACATTCAAAAGCTATCCGGCGGGGCATCAGATCTATACGCAAGCGCAGTCGCGCGAGCAGCTCAAATCGGACGTGGAAGCGTTCGTGAGCAGGATCGTTAATGCGAAGTGATGCGGACGAACGTCGAGGCACTCTCGTTCGGCTAGTAGTGCGTTTCCTAGTAGTGCGTTTCCCGCATTAGGCTGCACCCGCCGCCAGCGCCGCGTCGACCATCGCTTGCGCTTCGTTCAGAACGCGCTGCAGATGATCGTCTCCGAGGAAGCTTTCCGCGTAAACCTTATAGATGTTTTCCGTCCCGGAAGGCCGCGCGGCGAACCAGCCGTTCTTCGCGATCACCTTCACACCGCCGATCGCGGCGTTGTTGCCCGGCGCGCGAGTCAAGATGGATTGAATTTTCTCGCCGGCCAAGTCGGTCGATTTCACCTGCTCGGCCGACAGTTTCGACAGCGTCGCTTTTTGTTCGGGCGAAGCGGGCGCGTCGACGCGATCGAATCGAGGCTCGCCCAACTCCCGTGCTAGCTCGCGATAAATCTCGCCCGGATCGCGGCCCAGGCGTGCGGTCATCTCGGCCGACAGGAGCGCGGGAATGATGCCATCCTTGTCCGTCGTCCAGGTCGTGCCGTCGCGGCGCAGGAACGAGGCGCCTGCACTTTCTTCACCGCCGAAGCCTAGCGAGCCGTCGACCAATCCGTCGACGAACCATTTGAAGCCAACCGGTACTTCATACACGGCACGGCCCAGCTTCCCGCCGACGCGATCGATCATATGGCTGCTGACGACCGTCTTACCGATGGCTGCGCTGCTCCCCCACTGCGGCCGCTGCGTGAACAGGTAATGAATCGCAACCGACAGATAGTGATTGGAAGACAGCAAACCGCTGCTGCGCGTGACGATACCGTGGCGGTCGTGATCGGTATCGCAGGCGAAGGCCACATCGAAGCGGTCCTTCAAGCCGATCAGGTTTTGCATCGCATACGACGACGACGGGTCCATGCGGATCTTGCCGTCCCAGTCGACCGACAGAAAGCGGAAAGTCGGATCGACCGCATCGTTCACCACAGTCAGCTTGAGGCCGTAGCGATCGGCGATCGGCGCCCAGTAATGCACGCCCGCGCCGCCGAGCGGATCGACACCGAGGTTGATGTTGGCATCGCGGATCACCGGCATGTCGATCACATTTTCCAGGTCGCTCAGATATGCACCGAGATAATCGTGACGATGCGTCGTTGCGGCACGCCGCGCGGCGTCGAACGGCATGCGCTGGACGCCTTTCATGCCGTCTGCGAGAAACGCGTTGGCGCAGTTCTCGATCCACCGCGTGATCCCGGTGTCGGCTGGACCGCCGTTCGGCGGGTTGTATTTGAAGCCGCCGTTATCCGGCGGATTGTGCGACGGTGTAATTAGAATTCCATCTGCCAGGCCTTGGTCGCGCCCGCGGTTGTAGCAAAGAATCGCGTGCGAGACGACCGGCGTCGGCGTGTACTCGTCGTTCTGCGCGATCATCACTTCGACCCCGTTTGCCGCCAGCACTTCAAGCGCGCTCGCGCTCGCAGGCTCGGATAGCGCGTGCGTGTCGATGCCGAGAAACAACGGTCCGTCGATGCCCTGTTGTTTGCGATATCTGCAGATGGCCTGCGTGATCGCGAGCACATGCCACTCATTGAAACTGTTGTCGAAGGACGAGCCGCGATGTCCCGAAGT
Organism: Burkholderiales bacterium; assembly: GCA_038240725.1. Classification (GTDB taxonomy): domain Bacteria; phylum Pseudomonadota; class Gammaproteobacteria; order Burkholderiales; family SHXO01; genus SHXO01. Next base: position 5,381 of record JBBRGM010000224.1, read on the forward strand.
TCCGAACGCGATGCGCTGCGCCGGAACCGAAGGATCGGGTATACCGGTGTAGTACGCAGTGATCAATCGCGGGACGTTGACCAGCATCGCTGGCTGGGCGGGCTTCCCTGCAAACGGGCTGACTCTCATTGCCGATCCTTATTCATGGCTGTGCATCGGTGAGCGCTGCCGCGCGCGGTCATTCTCCGCTGTGCGGGCAGCGTCTCGCTACGATGGCTAGTCTGCCTCAATCCTGCGCGCCCCGTCATTCGGGCAGAAATGCCGCCAGGTCGTATCCGGCCAGGTCGCCGATTCGGTCGACCGTCAACTGGGCAGGTGGATACGCCGCGAGCGCCGCGGGGTCGAATGCGTAGTGACCCTGGCGCGGAAAAACTGTCGTCAGCCGATCGCCCCAGACGCTTTTCATCGCCGCCAGGATTCGCAGCTTGTCGTCGACCATCACGTATTGCTCCGCCGGATAAAATCGCTCGACGTCCGCCAGCATCTGCTCCTTGTGGATATAGATCAGCACGCGGCCATCTACCGCATCCCACAAACCCGAGCGTTGCACCTTACGTGGCTGGAACACCACATCGCCATCCGACAGGATTACCGTAGGCCCCCATTGGTTCAGATGCTCGAGCACGTCTAGAGAGCCTGGGTAGAGCCGATTCGCGAACGGGTAGTCGACCAGATAGGAAGAGATCAACAGCAACTTCGGATCGTCCATCGCCTTCAGCCGATATCGCTGCAGCGCGCCGAGGTAATCGGCGTAGCCGAGCTCCTGGCGCAGCTCCTCGAAGATCGCCCAGTAGCGCACTTGATTAACGGCGCCGAACTCGCGCTCCAGGTGCTTCTTGAGATCGAGTTGCACGCGATCGTTGTCGAGCAGCGTGTTGTCGACATCGAGCAAAAACACGATCCGGTTCGGTACGGTCATAGTTGTTCCTCTCGCGAAGCCTTCGTGTTGTGGGTGATCAGACGGCGCGCTCCGCGCTAGCTTGCATCCGCTTCGTGGCCCCGATCTCGTGCCTGAAACGCCAGCGATCATGCATGAAGTCAACGACTGTTACATCGTCTGACAAAGCTTGACGCGTGTATGTCCAGTGGGTAGTTTTCGGACCGTAGCTGGTTATTGGCTATCCAATCGGGTGCAGCACATAAGAAAAACCCGCATGGAGCAGGTTGGGCGATCAGAGCTCGTCTAGAAGCTCGATCGAAACGCGGTTCTTCTCTAAGGGAGATTCAAAATGAAGTGGAATAAGCTGGCCTGGGCGGCAGCCGTCGCTCTTGCTTTGCCTCAAGTTGCACACGCGCTCGTCATCGATTTCAGCCAGGCGATGGGCGGCATCCCAGGAAATCTGGGCACGAGTACGTACACATCCGGCCCCGTCACCGCCGATGCGTACTATCTGAAGGGAAACAACTACACCAACGCCGCAGACAAAGGGAAGAAAGTCACACTGTTCGTTCGCAACGAGCCGTTCCACGACATGGTCTTTGGCGTCTGCGCACCGTCGGAACAAAGCAAATCTGAATGCGCCGCGCCCGGCAAGTACAAAAAAGGTGGCGGCCACGTAAACGAATTGGATAACGACGGCACCAAAGAAATGATCCGTCTGACGCTCGCGGATGGCTGGACATGGGACAACGTCTGGCTCTCGTCGATCGACAACGAAAAAGGTCAGCTCTGGTACTCCGATAAGGCGGGCTTCAACAAAGATCTCAGCAGCTTCGCCACCCTCTACAAGTCTTATCTGGGTACGCCGTCGGAAATGTCGAACGTCGGTCTTGGCAGCAGCTCCGACGCAACTTATCTGTACTTCGTGCCGGGCCCGAAGGGCAGCGATAACGACCATCTGCTTTGGACCGTTAGCGTAGATCGGGTCGCTCAGGTTCCCGAACCCGCGACCTACGGCATGTTCGGCTTGGGTCTCGCCATGCTCGGCGCCATCCGCCTGCGCCGCAAAGCAGACTGATCGCAGCTAGTTCTTATTCCCTTCGCAGCGGCGACCTCCGGGTCGCCGCTTTTTTTTCGCGGATCGGATCACGTTAAGCACAAGGCGCCATTCGAT
>JBBRGM010000225.1:0-7430 GCA_038240725.1 Burkholderiales bacterium
GCGTGCTCGCGGACAGCGTGCCGGCGATGATCGCCGCGCCGCCGCTGATTACCGTGATGAACGCCTTCGCGACGTAAGAGACGCCCATCGTCGGCAGCACGCCGGACAACGGTGCGATGAGCGCACCCGCGAGTCCACTCAACGCGGCGCCGGCACCGAACGTCACCGCGTAAACCGTGTTGGTGCTGACGCCGAGCGACGCCGCCATCGCCGGGTTTTGCATCGTTGCGCGAGCGATGAGGCCGGCCTTGGTCAGCCGCAGCACCGCCATTATTCCGAGCAGCACGATTGCCACGATTACCACCAGCACCAGCTCGTACAGACTGGTCTGATAGCGGCCGATGGTGATGCCGCCGAGCGGCGCCGACACCCCGGTGGTGGTGTTGCCGAAGATCATCGTCGCGGCGCCGATGAGCAGCAGGCTCAGCCCCCAGGTCGCCAGCATCGTGTCGATCATGCGGCCGTAGAGAAACCGGATCACGCAGCGTTCGACGATGATGCCGATGATGCCGACGAACAGCGGCGCGACCACCAGCATTGCAACCCACAAATTGATGCCCCAACGCGTCGCGTAAATAACCGCGTAGCCGCCCAGCATGATGAATTCGCCGTGCGCGAGATTGATGACGCGCATCATGCCGAAAATAATCGCCAGCCCGACGCTGATCAGCGCCAGGCTGGCGACCGACGCCACCACCTGCAACAGCACTACGACTGCAAGATCCACGACGCGTCCTTTTACTAAAAAGCTGCTAGACCTTCACATCGATGATGTACTGCTGGTTGTCGGTCGGATTCTTTTTCAGATCGCACACCGCCGCGGTGTCGGCCGGCTTCTGTTGCGGGAACGACTGCAGCAGCTTGAACTTTTTGTTGTCGGCCTCGGCGATGTAGACGTCGAGCACGTCGTGATGCGTCGCTGGATCGAGCGTGGTCTTGCCGGCAGGACCCTCGAACGACAGGCCGCCCTCCAGCGCTTCGATTACCTTCATGCGGTCCACGGTGCCGGCTTTTTTAACCGCCGCGCTCCACAGCTCGAAGCCGTGATAGGTCATCGCAGCCACTTCCGTCAGCGGCGCGGCGTTGTCGCCGAAGCGTTTGTGATAGCGCTTGATGAATTCCTTATTGGCCGGCGTGGCGACCTCATGGAAGTAGGCGTAGGCGGCGAGAATGCCGTTGCCTTCTTCCGGCGATACCACTACGTGCTCGTTACCCAGACCGAAGGTGGTCGACGCCATCGGGATCTGTTTCTTCATTCCGGCCGCGGCCCACTGCCGATAGAACGAAATGTGCGAACCGCCGACCAGCACCGACATCACGATGTCCGGCTTGGCGGCTTGAATCTTCTTGATGGTCGGGCCGAAGTCGGTGACGTCGAGCGGAAAGAAATCGGTCTGCACGATGGTGCCGCCTTCATCCTGCGTGTACTTCTTCACCCACTTCGAGGTGATCTGACCGTAGTTGTAATCGGCGGCCAGCACGTAGATTTTCTTGCCGTTGAATTTCTTCATCGCGAACGGGATCAGCTTCTCGACGGTTTGCGCCGGCGTCGATCCCGTGCAGAAACAATTGCGATCGCACACGCCACCTTCGTACAACGTGTTGTAGAAGTACAGCGTGTTGAACCGCTTCAGCACCGGCCGGATGGCTTCGCGCGAAGCTGAGGTAATTCCCGCATGGACGACCGAGACTTTCTCCTTGGTGGCGGCCTGCGTTGCGTATTGCGTGTAGTACTGAATGTTCGATTGCGCGTCGTAGCTGATCAGCTTGATCTGCTTGCCGAGCAGGCCGCCGGCGGCATTGCGCTCTTCCACGGCCATCGTCAGCACGTCGATCATGGGACGGCCGAGCAGATCCAGACCGCCGGACGCATCGTGAATCCCGGCGACCTTGATTTCATCGGCGGCGTAGAGATCCTTGATGTACCACGGCCCGAGCGCCGCGGCGGTTCCTGCGACGGCGGCTTTCAGTAAGCGTCTGCGGTCAAGCTTGGTATCCATGAAGCGGTTTCCTTTTTTTAGATGACACTACGGTCGTGAACAGCGATTTGAGATTACGAATGGGCGAGGGCAATCGTTTGCATCACGCTCGGTCATGCTGCAAACCTCGATTGCTCACGCGGATAACTCAGCGTTCGATAACTCAGCCACTGGCAACTCAGCCATTGGGGTCCTTCGACAAATGCTCGTGCACGCCGAGCCAGTGGCCATCGGGCTGGCGCACGAACACCACCGTTTCGCGTTCGCGCCGGTGATCGATACCGTTGTTGGTGCTAGCCATGACTTGCACCGAATGCGTGAACAGCGCGACACCGGGCGCGATGAAGTCGACGGTCTGCTGTTGCGACGTCGCGCCGAGAATGCGCAGGTCGAGATCGCGCACCCAGCCGTCCCACGCCGCGCGATAGTCGGCAATCGACTTGAGCCGGTAGTCGAGCCCATGAAAGATGAACGTCGCCTCCGGCGTGAAGCAGGAGAAATACGCTTCCACCTGATTCTCGCCGAAGACATTCAGCAGGTGCGTGGCGGCTGCCAGCACTTGGTACTTCTCTGTGGTTGCTTCAGGCAGGTCCATGATTTCGTCCTGCGCAGTTACGCTGCCTCGGCTACGCGCAGCGACGGCGCGTCGTGCAACACCCCGGACACCTGCGTCCAGTACGGCGCGGTGCGTCTGCGTAACATCGCGCGGAATTGCATCGTGGTCTTGGGCAGCAATTTGCCTGAGCCCCAATCGACGATGACGCCGTACTGGCGGATCAGATCGAGCATGTTCAACTCGCCCAGGCGGTAGCGCGCGGCGACGGATTCAGCGTCTTCTTCCAGCCATCCCCAGCGCGCTTTGCTGATGCGTGCGCGCTCGACCGCAGTGGCTGTCTCATCGACTTCGTATTCAGCGAGATCGCGATCGACTTCGCGTACGACGACGCCGTAGTCAGTGAGTGCTCGGGCGATGGAAACGTAACCATCGGTCACGTCTTCGCACACGGCAGCGGGATCGCGCTCGAGCGGATCGCCCAAACCGCCACCGCCGGCCGATGGCCGCGTCACGGTGTCGCCCGCTTCGATCGGCACGCTGGAGAACAGCGAGCCGAGGTAGCGCTGGTTGTCTTGTCCAGGATTGACCCATACGCCGTGCGGAATCGACGGCAGACCGCCCCACAATCCCCAGGTCACCGATCGCTCGCGATCGCAGCAGTAGGAGACTACGGAACGCTCGGCCAAGGTGAGCGTGCCGCCTTTCTGGACACCCATGCCGCCGCGCGATTTTCCCGGTCCGCCGGAATCGACCAGCAGCTCGTGCTCGGTGGTGATCACCGGCGACAAGCGTTCCTGGCCTTCGAACGGCTGCGTGCCGAGTTGCACGCCGAACACCGGTCCGCTCGCGGCCCAGCCGTCGCGCCCGTTGCGTGCGCCCCAGCCGCCGACCATCCAGTCGTACCACATGAAATACGGTTTGTCGGGTTGACGGCCGTCGCGGCCGCCGATCAGCAGATATTCCAAATTGAACGTGCACGCCATCGCGCGCTCGGGAAGAATTTCCGCCCACAGCTCGAAGATCGAATTCATGATCTTCTCGAACGGCCCGGAGCAAAATCCCGCGACCGGCGTAGGCCAACTCGCGTTCACCACACTGCCGGGCGGTCCGAGATCGACCGTTACAACACGATAGAAGCCGGAATTGAGCGGGATGTCGGGAAACTGCATCTTGGTGCCCGCGACGATCGCTGCAAAGCTGCCGCCGAAACACGAATTCAGAAACGTCGAGATCGACTTCGGATGCGACTTCGACAGATCGTAATGAACGTGATCGTCTTCGATAGTCATCTTGATGCGAATCGGGATCATGCCTTCGCCGGCCGCCGGGTCCACATCGATGTAATCCTCGGTTTCCCACACGCCGTCGGGCAATTTCGAGATGCGCTGGCGCGTCAGTTTCTCGACGTAGTCCTGCACCTCCGCGAACGCAGTCTTGATCGTCTCGACGCCGTACTTGTCGGCGAGCCGCACGATTTCCTGCTCGGCGACGCGCGTCGCTTCGGATTGCGCCTGCATGTCGCCGATGATGTCGAGCGGTGCTCGCGTGTTCGATGCAATCAGTCGACCGACATCGGCAAGATACTGTCCCTTGCTCCACACGCGCGTGGGCGTGATGCGCAAGCCTTCTGCCATGTGATCGAGCGCGCTGACGTTGAACGATCCGGGCACCGCACCGCCGACATCCGCCCAGTGACCGTTCGCTTGCGAGAAGCCGAGCAATTCGCCCTTGTAGAAGATCGGCCGCACGATGCGCGTGTCGTTGAAGTGCGTCCCGCCCTGATAGACGTCGTTGACGATGAACACGTCGCCCGGATGAATGTCGCCGGGAAAGTTGTTGATCACCGCCTGTGCGGTGTAATGCAAGGTGCCGACGTGCGCCGCGATATCGCCGCTGCCCTGCATCACTGTGTTGCCTTGCGGATCGCACAGCGCGGAGGAGAAATCGCGTGAATAGATCACGAACGAATAGCACGTGCGAAAGATCTGCTCGGCCATCTGATCGACGATATTGATGAATGCGTTCTTCAGTACTTCGAACGTGACCGGATCGAGCGTTTGCGTTTTGGTCGGTAGGCTCATGTCATTCCTCCATGGCATTGCGGGCATCTAGGCGTGCTTGAATTAACGGTGATCAAAATCAAGCGTCCAGCGGAATCTTCATGATGATCGTCAACGACGCGTCGACCTCGGCCGTGATGCCGGGCGGCACCACGGTGGTCGAGTCGAGCTGATCGATAATCGCGGGGCCCTCGATGCGAACGCCGGCTGGCAGATCGTCGCGGTTGTACAGCGGCGTGCGGATCGGCTCGGGCGCTTCGTCGAACTTGACGTCGCGGTAACCGATTGGTGTCACCTTGGCGTCGGGCTGTAGCGGATGCGTAGCGAACTGCGCTTTGGGTGTCAGGCCGGTTGCCGACACACTCAGTCGATAGACTTCCACCGGCGCATTGGTGCGCTTGTAATTGTGTTCGCGGCCATGCTCTTCGTGGAACGTCGCCATCGCTTCTTCCAGCGATCGGATCGGCGTGCCGACTGCAACCGCCATAGAGCGCCACTGGCCGAGATAGCGCATGTCGATGAAGCGCTGGAACAGCATGCGGTCTTCCGGCACGCCTTCGTGCTCCAGGCGATCGCGTCCTTCGGCTTCGAGCGACTGAAAGGTTTTTTCTACAACCGAAGGATCCACCTGCGTGGCGTTGCCGAGGAACATGGTCGAGATGTCGTGCTTGATGTCGACCAGCAGGCAGCCGAGCGCGGAGGTGACGCCGGGGTTGGGCGGAATCAGCACCGTCGGGATCGAGAGATCTTTGGCGAGCGCAGCGCCATGCAGCGGTCCTGCGCCGCCGAATGCGACGAGCGCGAAGTCACGCGGATCGTAGCCGCGACGAATGGAAATCAAACGCACCGCGTCCGACATGTTGGCGTTGGCTACTTTGATGACTGCCGACGCGGCTTCCAGCAGACTCAAACCGAGCGGCTCGGCGACGCCCTTTTGAATTGCTTGAATCGCGAGCTCTTTGTTGAGACTTACCGTGCCGCCGGCGAGATTCGCGCCAAGCCGGCCGAGCACCACGTTGGCGTCCGAGTTGGTCGGACTCGTGCCGCCGCGCTCATAGCATGCCGGTCCCGGATTCGATCCCGCCGACTGCGGACCATTGCGCAGCGAGCCGGCGTCATCCAGCCATGCGAGCGAGCCGCCACCCGCGCCGATGGTCAATACCTCGATGCTGGGAAAACAAATCGGATAGCCGTATTCGACGTGCCAGTCTTTCGTGATGCGCAAATTGCCGCGATCGCAGAGCGATACGTCAGTACTGGTGCCGCCCATGTCCAGACCGATCGAGTTTTCGAACCCCGCGAGCTGCGCGACGTGACGGCTGGCGATCGCGCCGGCAGCGATGCCCGAAGCCGCCAGGCGCGCTGCGAATTTCTCCGCGGTCTTCGCGGTCATCACGCCGCCGCCCGAATGCAGCAGGAGCACGTCTTCTTTGTAGCCGCCTTGCGCCATGCGCTCCGTCAGGCCCTTGCCGTAAGAGCCGACGACCGGCGCAAGAACCGCGTTGGCGACAGTTGTGGAAAATCGTTCATGCTCGAAGATCTCCGGCATGATTTCGCTGGACAGCGAGATGGCGACATCCGGGAGCGCTTCCATCAGGATCTCGCGCATGCGCTCTTCGTTTTCCGGATTTGCAAACGCGTTCACGAAGCACACCGCGACGGTCTTGACGTTACGACGTGCGATCACGGCGGCGAGCGCGCGTGCTTCATCCTCGTCGAGCGGCGTTACCACTTTGCCGGCGTAGTCGACGCGCTCGGTCACGATCAAGCGATCGCGGCGGCGAATATACGGGCCGGCCATTTCCGCGTAGGTGTCCCACAAATCGTTGCGCGTGCCGCGACGAATCTCGATCACGTCGCGAAAGCCCTTCGTCGTCACCATCACTGCCGGTGGAAATTTGCGCGTGATGAGCGCGTTCGTAGCGAGCGTGGTCCCGTGCGAGAACAGCACGACATCCTTGAGATCGACGCCGCCCGCTGCGATGCCCTTGAGCACGCCTTCGATCGGATCGACGGTCGTGGCGACTTTCGCCACGTGCATCTTTCCCGACGTCTCGTTGACGATGCAGATATCGGTGAATGTGCCGCCTACATCGCAAGCGACGCGCACTGCGCTGGCGAAACTGTCGCGCTCCAGGGTGGCCGGGCTCGCCATGTCATTCGGCATCGAGATAACCTCTCATGTGATCCGCAAGTTAAGCTGCAGGAAATGGGTTTCGCGTGTGGCCATCGATTCTTAGAATCGACACGTACAACAGCTTCGTAGAATCGACTTATGCAATTGTTCGTCGGATCGGTGTCGCAACATCGTTGCTGGTCGATCGGAGTGAGGCGATTGGAGCGCACAACCGGCTGCACGCTCAATACCCCTGTGGGGGTAATCCTCAGCAGCGTATTGGCGTGACGACGTGGGCGCTTACGACGGTCTTTTGAGACTGCACTCGATCGGCGCGATATGGTCAGGTGCAGAGCACACGTGTGCGCCGATTTGACTCGGACTCGGTCGCGGGTGCGCAATGAATCGGTGCGATGTACGGCGAAATCCCGCATACGTGCACCGAACCCGCGCTGCATTTTTCACGCAGTAAATTGCGCGATAGAAAACGGATCGCATAAGCATGGCGCCGAATGCCGCATTCGTACAAACAGAAACGAGCGGTCAGTGCCGAGTGCGAAAAGAAACGAGGAGTGTTGTGAAAGGCGGACGTGGGATTTTCGGATTGACCTATACCGATGCGAGCGATGGACTGCTCAGCTCCGCCAATTGCGGAGTCGCCACTTGCGGTGCAGTTGTCGCCGCGAGACCGGTGGGCATGCGAGCCCCGCTGGGGCCAC
>JBBRGM010000226.1:0-7407 GCA_038240725.1 Burkholderiales bacterium
GTCGCGCGCACCCGGGACTTTCGCGACGGTCGACGCGATTGCCTGCGCGTCGCGATCCAGCAGATCGAGATCGGCGCCATGTACGTTGATCACGACCGGCGCCGCAAATCCCGCGATAGTTTCTTCGATGCGTTCGGTAAGAAACGTATTGACCGCGAACGTCACGCCGGCAAACTCGCCGCCGCGCTGACCTGACAAGGTCGCGCGGATCTCGCGCAGGATGCGCGACTGTTCTTTGCCGTTGAGCGGTCCGATCTCGACTTCGATCTCGCTGTAATGCGTGCCGAACGTATCGGCGCCGTTGGGCGCGCGCCCGACCCACTGCGCGACCGACTGCACGCCTTTGATCGAACCGATCGCACGCGCCAGACGCGTGCCGATGCGCAGTGATTCGGATTCCGCGGTCCCCGGTACCGCGGTCATGTGAATGATGTAGTGGCCTTCGCGCAGAGCCGGAATGAACTCGCCGGAAAACAGCGGCAAGATGCTGATGCCCAGTACGATGAACGCGAACACAACGCTGACGATGCGGCCCGGGAAGCGTTCGATTCGCCGCAACAGATCGACGTAGCGCGGCTTGAGCCAGGCCACCGCGGGCGGGTCATCGCTGTTGAGCTCACCGCGCGCAAGAAGCAAATAACACAGCGCCGGCGTGAGGCTGAGCGCGACCACCAGCGAACCGAGAATCGCGAGGATGTATGCGAAACCGAGCGGCGCGAACAACTTGCCGGCCACGCCGGACAAAGTCAGCAGCGGAACGAACACGAGCGCGACGATGAACGTGGCGTAGACCACCGAGCTGCGCACTTCGACCGAAGCGCTGAGAACGACTTCATCTGTTGGCCGCGGGTGTGCGAGCACGCGATTGAGGCGCAAGCGACGGAATATATTTTCGGTATCGATGATGGCGTCATCGACTACCTCGCCAAGCGCGATCGCCAGTCCGCCCATCACCATGATGTTCAAACCGACGCCGAAGTAGTCGAGCACCAGCATTGCGCTCAGCAGCGACGCTGGGATCGCCGTCGCGCAGATGAATGCGGTGCGCACGTTGAACAGAAACAGAAACAGCACGACCACGACGAGAACGGAGCCGATGAACAGATCGCGCTGCACGTTGCGCACAGCGGTTTCGATGAAATTTGCCGGACGGAACAGGCGCGGGTGCAGCGTGATCTTTTGCGCGGCAAATAGCGGGTCCAGCTCTTTCAGCGAATGCTCGAGCGCCAAGGTTACCGCCCGCGTATTCGCGCCGAGCTGCCCCTGCACCAGGAGAAAGACGCCGGGCGTGCCGTCGATCTGTGCAGCGCTGATCGACGGTGCGGCCGCCGCAACGACCTTACCGACATCCGCCAAGCGTATGGTCTGGGCGCCTCTCCGCATCAGCATCACCCGGCCAAGTTCGTCCGCCGAACGCGGCTGGCCTTCGATATTAAGAATGATGTGCTGGTTGTCGGTCTTGACGAAGCCTGCGGGCAGCACTGCCGTCGCACGGCGAGCTGCTTCCACCACTTCCTGCATCGACAGCCCGAGGCGCAGCAGTCGCTGCGGATCGACCTGCACCTGCCATTGCCGCACGTCGCCGCCGAACACGTTCACTTCGGCAACGCCGGTAACCGCCATCAGATGCGGTCGCACGGTCCGGTCGACCAACGTGCGCAGCTCCATCAACGAGCGCGCGTTCGAAGTGAAGCCCAAGCCGAGCACGGTACTCGCGGAAGATGTGAGCGGTGTGATCATCGGCGGACCGACGCCGTGCGGAAGTTGCACAGCCAGGGAAGACAGGCGCTCGCTCACGACCTGCCGGTTGCGATATATGCTGGAGCCTTCGCGGAACAGAATCGTCACGACGGACAATCCGGGAATCGATTGCGAGCGCATGTGTTCGACACCCGATGCGCCGGATAACGCATCCTCGATTGCCTGCGACACTTGCCGCTCGACCAGCTCGGCGGACAGGCCGGGCGCTTCGGTCTGGATCACCACTTGGCTCGGGGAGAATTCCGGGAACACATCGAGGTTCGCCCGCGTCAGCACGTAGAACCCGTAGACCATCACGCTCAGCGCCAGCGCCACGACCACGCCGGGAAACTTGATCGACTGGCGAACGAGGAAAGAGATCATCTCCGGCGACTAACGCGGGCGAGCGCGCATCGGCAACGCGATAAGAACAGCGAGCGCGCCGCGCCGGTTGCCGTGGTCAATCTTCATTCTCGTTTCTGATTTGAAACTTGAGCTCTTCCGACAGCAGCAATTGCGCACCGCTGACGACGATGTCTTCGTCCGGTTCGAAACCTTCGACGTTGAACCAGCCGCCGCTCAGCTCTTGCGAGGTGTCTACGGCTTTGCGCAGGAACAGCTCACCGTCGTCGTCGTCGCGAACATACGCCCAGGCTTTGCCGCCGTGCCAGACCACGGCAATCGCGGGAATCACGACACCATTGCGCGACTGGCCGCCGAGATTGATTCTCGCCGTGAGTCGATTGCCTACGCGCAGCCCGTTTGCGTTGACGACATAAAAAAACGTTGCGCCGGGCAACGTGGCATCGCCTTGCGGGGCCGGCGAAACGTAGCGGGCGGGACGTTGCGGGACGTCGGTCGACAACGGTGCGATCGACACCGGCAGCTTGCCGGCCTTAGCCTGCAAATCGTAAGGGAAGCTCAACGCAACGAGCATGTCCCGCTGCTGCGTCAACGCAGAGAACGCCGAGGATTCCGGATTGGTTGCCCACTGCGCAAGCACTGGCCCCCAGGCGTTGCGGATGCTTTCGTGCGCGATGACGCTCGCCTGGTCTGCCGCAGCCAGGCGCGCCTGATCGGATTTGAATTGCGCTTCCGCCGACTGCACCGCGCGCTGGGCAACGTTACGGTCGTCGTCGAACAGCTTCTTCGCACGCTGATATTCGGCTTCGCTGTTGGCGGCGGCGGCGCGAAGCGCGCGCGCTTCAGCGGCCGCCGCGACATAGCGTGCACGTAGATCGAGAAGCGGCTGGAGGTTGACGACCGCGCCATACAGTTCAGCGCTCGCCTGCGACGCCGCCGCTTGCAGCACCTGGGTCGCGATGCCGGTTGCAACCTGGCCGGATTTCGCCACGCGCACAGCCGGCGTTCCATTCTGCTGTTCGACGTGCGATTGCACTGGCACGTCGTCGTCCTTGGCCGGCGTCGCCAGGTGCAGCTCGTCGCGCGCAAAATACACCAGCGCACATACCAGCACGGCGATGACGAGCGCCATCGCGCCGATGACGACCGCGCTGCGATCCATCTTCATTGCTGACTTAGGCTCGGCACGCGTTCGGTCAGCGCAGGCGCTGCCGTCAACAGCGGGAACGGCGTGCCGGCGAGCGGAATCTGCAAGGCATCTTCCAACTCGCCTTGCGCGCGCAGCGCATCGACGCGTGCTGCGAGCACGGTCCGGCTCGTCAGCGACAGCGCGAGGGCGGCTTGTACGATGTCGACCCGATCGGCATAGCCGGCCGCGAACTGTTTTTCGACTCGCTCGCGCTGTGCTTGCTGGTCGACAAGGCTGCGCTGGTTGTCCGCGACGCCTTCCACCAGTTTCGCGAACACCGCCAGCGCCCCTTCTGCCTGCGCGATCGTATTGCTTTGCAGTCGGCGAAATTCGCTCGCGGCAACGTCGCGCCGCGCTTGCGCCGCATCGATGGCCGGCGCGTTGCCGCGGGTCGGCGCCAGAATCAGCCCAACCGCCAGCGACCAGATGTTATCGCCCTGGTCCCACAGGTACGACGGCTTCAGCGTGATACTCGGATATTGCCGCGCGATTTCCAGTTTCACATCGGCTTCCGCCGCTGCATATTCCTGCAGCTTGGTTTGCACATCGAGCCGGTTACGCAGTGCGGCGCGCTGCGCTTGAGCATCGGATGGCGCCGGCGTGATCTGCTCGAACGCGGAGAAGTCGAAGCTGAGCGCGCGCACCGCGCGCAGCGGCACGGCGAGCGCCTGTGCAAGTGCGGCGAGATCGCGCTCCTGCGAGGACTGTGCAACGCGCTGACGATTCTGCGCATCGGCTAGACCGAGCCGCGCGGTGCTCGCTTCCGTCGATGAAATTGCGCCCGCTTCCAGCCGGCGTTGCAGCAACCGCGCGAGTGCGGCGCGGTCCTGCACTTCGGCTTCGAGCAGCTCGGACGCGCGCAATGATGCGTAGTAATCGAGATAGCACGAACGCAGCCGCGAGCGCACTTCCCAGGCGACGCTGCCGACCTTGAGTGCGGCGGCTTCGGCAAGTGCATCGTACTGCTCGCGTGTCGCCTTGCCGGTGCTGCCGCCGGCGATCGGGATGTCGATCTCGAAGCCGGCACTCCACGGGCTGGAGTTTTGGTCGCTGGTAGCCGTGTGATGCTCGAGCGCGGGAACAACGCCGAATGGTGGGTGCTGCGTGGCAACCGCAGTGTCAGCGCGCGCCGCCCGCGCTTGAGCGCGCGCGACTTCCACATCGGGATGGTAGTAGAACGCAACCAACGTCAGCGCCGCCAGATCCCATCGCCGCAGCGGCCATTCGCGTACATCCACGCCATGCGCGCCCAGATATTCGCGCAATGGCTCGAGGTCGATGGTGCGCGATTCGTACGCGCTCGCCGACGCGCCGGGATCGAGGGGCGCCGGTTGATAGCTGCGCAGGGCACAGCCGGCAGTCGAAACTGCGGCGAGCAACAGAAGCAACTCCATGAAGTGGGGGCAGCGCATTGTGCGCGGAGTTTAGCGTGTGGCGTCCGCGCCCGGCAAATCGCCGATTCGGCAAGCGCTCCGCGAACATCGGAATATGCGTTCGCGGTAGCGTATTGTTTGGAACCTCCGTCGCTCGCCACCTTCAAAGGTGCATACCGAGATGGCGGCTTGGCCGTCGGCGGGAAACGCTGATGTAGGACGAGTGGCGACAAACTCGCAGCGGATGCAGACCAGTCCCGAACAGGAGCGCGTTGAAGATGAACCTCATGTCTATTTTCAATCTTAGCAAGACCGCCGTGATGAGCTGGATCGACGATTTCGCACCCAGCATGGGTGCCGCGCTCGCCTACTACACCGTGTTTTCGATCGCGCCGCTGTTGATCATCGTGATCGCCGTCGCCGGCCTGGTGTTCGACCAGCAAGCCGCGCAGGAGGCGATCATCGCGCAAGCGCAGGGATTGCTGGGCGCTGAAGGCACCGACGCGATTAAAGCCATGCTGGAAAATGCACAGCAACCCAAGGAAGGGATCTTCGCCGGAACGATCAGCGTGGTGATGCTGTTCATCGGGGCGACCACCGTGTTCGCCGAACTGGAGAGCGACTTGAACCGCATCTGGAAGGTCGAAGCGCCGAAGCAGAGTGGGCTCTGGAGTTTCATCCTTACGCGATTGCTGTCGATCGGGATGGTGCTGGCACTCGGATTTCTGCTGCTGATCTCGCTCGTCGTCAGCGCGGGTTTGGCTGCCTGGGGCCGCTACTGGGGCGGCATGTTCGGCGGCATGGAAACGCTGTTGCAGGCCGCCAACTTCATCCTCTCGTTTGTCGTCATCACCGTTTTGTTTGCGATCATCTACAAGTTCTTGCCGCAAGCGAAAGTCCAGTGGCGCGATGTCTGGGTCGGCGCCGGTGTGACGTCGCTGCTGTTCGGCATCGGCAAGCTGCTCATCGGTTTGTACATCGGCAAGGCGGCGGTGTCGTCGGCTTATGGGGCCGCCGGCGCGCTGGTCGTGCTGCTGGTCTGGGTGTACTACTCGTCGCAGATCTTTCTGCTCGGCGCGGAATTTACCAAAGCCTATGCGAACAGCCACGGCTCGCTGAAGAACGAGAAGCCGGCGCCGCAACCTGCGCACGGCGCGGCGCTGATTCGTGGTTGACGCCGGCGGACGATTCGCGCCGATCCGCAGACAGCGCGCGGCTCGCGCATCGACACCGGGGGCCAGGTGAATTTTCGTTTGCTGATCGATCTGAGTAAGGCAGCCGTCGCCGGCTGGAAGCAGGACTTCGCGCCGAGCATGGGCGCCGCGCTGGCGTACTACACCGTGTTTTCCATCGCGCCGCTGCTGATCATCGCCATCGCAATTGCGGCGCTTGCGTTCGGGCAGCAAGCGGCGCAGCAGGAAATTCTCGGTCAGGCGCGGGATCTGATGGGCGCAGAGGGCGCTGCTGTGCTGGAATCGATGCTGACCAATGCACAGAAGCCGGGAGAAGGCATTCTCGCGGCGACGCTGAGTGTGATCACCTTGATCGTCGGGTCGATCGGCGTATTCAATGAGCTGGAAACCGATCTCAACCGCATCTGGAAAGTCGACACTACCGGACGCGCCGGCATCATGGGATTCATCCGCGACCGGGTATTGTCGTTCGGCATGGTCATCGCAATCGGATTTCTGTTGCTGATCTCACTCGTCGTCAACGCGGCGCTCGCGGCAGGTGGCAGGTACTGGGCCGAGCTGTTTCCGGGCCTCGAAGCAATTCTGCAAGTCGCCAACTTCGTGGTCTCGTTCGGTGTGATCACAGCGGCGTTCGCGATCATCTACAAGTTTCTGCCGCAAACGCGCATCGCGTGGCAGGACGTGTGGGCCGGTGCGGCCATCACCGCGCTGTTGTTTACGGTCGGCCGTTTTCTCATCGCGCTGTACATCGGTAAGACCAGCACCTCGTCGAGCTATGGTGCCGCCGGGGCGCTCGTGGTTCTGCTCGTCTGGGTGTACTACTCCGCACAGATTTTTCTGCTCGGCGCCGAGTTCACCAAGGTCTACGCAGATCGGCATGGGTCGCTGCGCGGCGCGGAGAAGAAAGGGCAGATCGCCGCGGCGGCATAGTCGCCCGTCGTGGCAGAATGCCGGCTTCGCATCTCGCCCTAAGCTTCCCGCAGCTCATGGATATCCGACTGGGATTTATCGACAGCATCGGCAACACGCCGCTGCTGCGCCTGGGCTGGTTTTCGCAAGCGACCGGTTGCGAGATTCTCGCCAAGGCGGAATTCCTGAATCCCGGTGGCTCCGTCAAAGACCGTGCTGCGATCGCGATCATTCTGGATGCGGAACAGCGTGGCGCGCTGCGGCCGGGTGGCGTAATCGTCGAAGGCACCGCCGGCAACACCGGCATAGGTCTCGCGCTGGCCGGCAACGCGCGCGGCTATCGAACGGCGATCGTTATCCCCGATACGCAGTCGCAGGAAAAAAAAGATCTGCTCAGGCTGTGCGGCGCAACGTTATACGAAGTGCCGGCGGTGCCGTATCGGAATCCGAACAACTACGTGCACGTGGCCGGTCGGCTGGCGGATCGGTTGAATCGCAGCGAAGCGAACGGTGCGATGTGGGCGCAGCAGTTCGACAACGTCGCAAACCGCGAAGGCCACCGCGCAACCACCGGCCCGGAAATCTGGCGGCAGTCCGACGGCAAAGTCGACGGTTTCATCTGCGCTGCGGGCACCGGTGG
>JBBRGM010000227.1:0-7399 GCA_038240725.1 Burkholderiales bacterium
TCGTCGATGGCAAACCAGTCCTGGAACTCACTCCAGGTCCGAGGGTAGTCTTGACCTGCAATGGGCTTGGGCTCGTCCAAGCCGTCATTCTGAAGTTTGTGGAGCTAAATGGATAGCCCTTACATAACAACAGTCCTCTAAAAGACGACGCCGGCGCCCTGATGAACGCTCACGATCCTACTCCCGCTCACGATCCTACTCCCTCGCACGAGCCGCGTTTGCTCGATCGCATGCGGGACAAGATCCGTCTCAAACACTACCGTATCCGCACTGAATACGCCTACCTCGACTGGGTGCGCCGATTCGCTCTGTTTCACGGCAAGCGTCGCCCTGCGAAAATAGGCGCGCCGGAGGTCGAAAATTCCTGACTCACCTCGCCGTGGATCGTAACGTCGCCGCATCTACGCAAAACCAGGCAAAGAGCGCGCTGCTGTTTCGCTACCGCGAAGTACTCTTGACCGAGCTGCCTTGGCTGGACGGCGTGGAGTCGGCCAATAGTCATCGGGTCAGGCCTGACAACTTGCCATTAGCGGCTCGCCCATCTAGTTTGTTTTCACCGCAACTTTCCATCGCCAATGTGCGCGCCGGAAAGGTCTCGTTATCGCAGCCTTGCCTTTGGCACCGTTGTTGAGCGCCCGGCTTTTGCTTTGCTAGTTTTTGATTTACGCAAACTGGCAGAAGACTGCGCCGACACGTTCGCCGCTATCGGCTTTTGCGGCGCCACTGTCTTCTTGGTGGCTGCAGTCTTTCCGCCCGTGGGCGCCTTGCGGCTCGCCGTGCTAGCCCGGTTAGCCAGCGTCTTGGCTACGGTGGTTGCCGTCGACTTGTGGCGAGGGGCGGCTGGTCTGGTCGCCGGAGCGGCATCTGCCATCTCGATGCCAAACACATCGGCAAGAAGAGTCTCATCGAGCAGCTTGCCGGCACTCGGTCGTTGTTTCGATTTCGGCATGCCGGCGCCTGCTTGCGTGACGAGATCCTTGGCGTTGACCCGGCGCAGAGTGAAAATCAGTTCAGGTTGTTCATCGAGGCGCCCGCCCACGCCGTAGAGCACGGCAGCAACGTGCTTGCACATGGACGCCCAGTCCGGGCAGCTGCAAGTGAATTGAATTTCCTTCGGTGCAGGAAACAGGCCGGTGTTTCGCGTACAAATGCGTTCCATCACGGCCTTGGAAAGTCGTCCTTGCAGGAGCTCGACCAGCGAATCGATCGAGCCCGCGCAATCGGCGCTGATGGACTGCCACTGCTTGCCGGGAACAGCGATGACGCGAACAGCGACCTGGTAAAGCCGCGACCCCACGACCTGCGCGTGCACTTCGCCCGTCGTGATCTTGAGATCGATCACCGAACCGTTGCGCACATAGGTGCGTCCACGCGACAGGCGATGGGCATAGTCGCTGTAATGCTCGAGGTTGTCGCACCATGCCTTGCCCCAGAAGGTCTTGGCGATAGCGCCACGAGACGCCGCCACCGGCGACAGCGTGGCCCCGGTCTTTTTTATTCTGGCGGCCGCCAGTTCAGCTTGTTTGCGACGCTCGGCGGCTGACACATGGGGCTTCCAGTCATAGAAGCTCATCTGCGTTCTCCGTTACGCTCAGTTTGCCTGGGCAGCATGAATGTCGAGCTTCACCAAATCGAGCAGCTCGCGGTCGCTCATCTCGGTGAGCAGAATTTCCGCGCCACCCTCCAGCACATCCTTGACGAGTTGCTGTTTCGCTTCGATCAACTGGTCGATGCGATCTTCGATGGTGCCACGGCAGATGAACTTGTGCACCAGGACATTGCGCTGCTGGCCAATGCGAAAGGCGCGGTCAGTGGCCTGATTTTCCACGGCGGGATTCCACCAGCGGTCGAAGTGGATCACGTGCGAGGCGGCGGTGAGATTGAGGCCGGCGCCGCCGGCCTTGAGCGAGAGCACGAAGAACGGAGTCAGCTCGTCCTCCTGGAAGCGCTTGACCAGATCGGCGCGCTTGGCTACCGGTGTGCTCCCGTGCAGCACCAGACCTTCGCGCCCGAAGATGCCACCGAGAAAAGCTGCCAGTGGCTCGGTCGTTTCGCGGAACTGGGTAAACACCAGCACTTTCTCCTGCCTGGCGGCGATCACCTCGGCCAGCTCGCCCAGGCGAGCGAATTTGCCACTGTGCTCCGCGTTCCAGGCGCCATCGCCAAGCCATTGCGAGGGATGGTTGCAGATCTGCTTGAAGCGCATCAGGAAGGCGAGCACCAACCCCTTGCGACTCATGCCTTCGGCATCTTCCAGCGCGGCGGCCAGCTCCCTCACCGCACCCTCATACAACGCGGCTTGCGCCGGGCTGAGGTGGCACCAGGCCTTGAGCTCCGTCTTGTCCGGCAAATCCGTGATCACCCGCTTGTCGGTTTTCAAGCGCCGCAGGATGTAGGGTCGGACCAGCGCGCGCAACGGCCCGAAGTGCTCGGCCTTGGCCAATCGTTTCGTAAAGCTGCTGAAAACCTTCTCGGTGCCCAACAGGCCGGGATGAGTAAAGTCGAATATCGACCACAGATCGGACAGCCTGTTTTCCACGGGTGTGCCGGTTAACGCGATACGCGACCGGGCGTTTAGTTTCTTCACTTGGCGCGTCTGCTTCGTGCCGGGATTCTTGATTGCCTGCGCTTCGTCGAGCACGGCCACCCGCCACTGCACGCCTGCCAGTGCCGGCAAGCGCAGGAGAGAGCCGTAGCTGGTTATGACCAGATCGATATCGCGCAATCGCTCTGCATCCAGCGCCTGCAACTCAGCGGCGGGGAGCTCGGATGGATGCGCGATCAAGAGGCGCAGGCCGGGGGAGAAGCGCTCCGCTTCCGCGGCCCAGTTGGCCAATAGCGAGGCCGGAGCAACCAGCAGGCTGGGGCGCCGTTCCTGGTGCTCGCGCTTGAGCATCAGCAGCAAAGCGAGCACCTGGATGGTCTTGCCCAGGCCCATGTCATCGGCAAGACACGCCCCCAGCCCTAGGCGGGTGAGTAGATACAGCCAGCGAACGCCGGCATGCTGATAGGGGCGCAACGTGGCGTTGAGCTCTGGCCCGGTACTGACCTGAGCCAGACCTTCGGGCTGGCGCAGTCCCTGCAGGATTTCGGCTAGCCAAGGGCCGGCAATCACTTGCGACCAGTCGGCATCGGCGGCATCGCCGGCGTCACCGAGCGAGGCCCCGGCTACCAGCCGCATCGCCTCGGCAAACGGCAGACCATTTTCCGCTGCCGCCTGTTCGATGGCGTGGAATCGCTCCAGCATACGTCCGAGCTTTTTAGAGTCGACCTCGATCCAATGTCCGCGGATCAGCTGCAGGCCGCTGCCACCGGACAGCAGCGCCTCGATCTCACGGGCACTGAGCCGCTCGCCATCGAGGGTGACCTCCATGCGGAAGTCGAGCAGCGCGTCCGTCCCCAGCAACGACGGTTGTCGTGCGCCCACGCTGGCCTTCACCCGCGGCCGGGCGGGACGACCTGCCTGCCAGGTGCCCGGCGTGCGCACGATGATGCCGGCAGCCTCGAGCTTTGGTACATCGGTGAGGAACTGATACGCATCGGCGGGCAGCCAGCGCAGCGGGTGATAGATATCGCCGGAGTCCACCATGGCGCGCAGCCAGCCGCATTGTTCCCCCGCGCGCTGCACCGGCATTAACAGGGAGAGCAGCCGCGCCTGGCTCTTGCCATCGGAGAACTCAGCCAGCGCCTGCGACAGCGGCAGATGCTGCGCTCTGCCGTGTGCCGATACACGGGCGGTATAAGTGGCGAGAAAGGCGAACGGCGCCTCCGCGTCCTTGCGATTTTCCGCGAGATTGAAGTGCACCCGCCCGACCACATTCCAGACCGGATGACGTGCCTTGAGAAATTCCTGGAGCGAGGTGTTCGATGCGCTGAGCGCCTCGCGCAAGGCGGCGTCGAGATCCGTCCACAGCGCGGTGAGTACTTGCGGCGTCAGATACTCGGCGCCACGCATCGGAGGGGCGCCAGCGATCAAGGCATCGAGGGCCTGGTCCTCGGGTGTGGCGATGGCGCTGCCCTCGGGTGTGGCGCACAACGCGGTCACATAACGCGCGGCGAAATCGCGCCACCAGGCCCAAGCGGGCGGCAGAACGCTGCTGACTTCGGCCGCGCCGAGCTGCAGCAGGCCATGCCCGGAACCCAAGGCGAAGGCAGCGATGAGGCGCTGAAGCGCGGCAGGGGAAGACGGCGCGTCAGAATCCGGCGCGAGCAACAGGTGGCCGTGCGGGGTCAGTAACGGCGCGAGCAATTCGGGGGCGGCAATCGACACCCAGGCATTCTACTGAACACAACTTTGCTGGACTGCGCGCGCCCGTCAGCTTGCGACCCGAACGCATTGGCGGCGTCGGTGGCGCGAATGGAGGGTTCAGAAAATAGCCGGATGCGGCCACGATCTGCCATTTGAAAGCGCGGTAAGAAATTGCCGAGAAACGGACATGCGTGCGAGCCGACCTCGGCTCGGTGCGCTCTGTTCGGGCGGCAGGAATTGCGCCGCCCGAGCTGCAAGCAGAATCGGCCGGAAGATATACGATGACGGTATGTATATCATCGCTCGCGGAGGACGCCATGCTGATGGCAAAGTGGGGTAATAGCTTGGCAGTACGCGTGCCCGCTGCGGTGGTCGAGGCGCTCCGGCTCAAGGCAGGCGACGAAATCGAAATCCAGGTCGCTGGCGCACGCACGTTCGAAGTTAAGAAGCGACCTGAGGCCCGCCAGTTGCTGACGCAACTGAGAAAATTCCGCGGGCGGCTGCCTGCCGACTTCAAATTCGACCGCCTGGAAGCCAATGAGCGCGGCTAAAGCGATTCTTCGCTACACATGTGCTCCTTTATCTGCTCTCGAACAACCACGCCAGAGCGGATCGCGCCGAAAAGGAGTTGAGCGCTGACGGGGTCGTCAGCGTTCAAGTGCTCAGCGAATTCGCGTCGGTTGCCTCGCGCAAGCTCACGATGTCGATCGCGGGAATCCGCGAGATGCTCGCAAACCATCCGGACCGTGTGCACGGTTGTACCCATCAGGCAACGGAGCACGCAACCGATCCGTCAGTACAATAACAACGCCTAACTGTGACGTGCAGGCAGTTCGATCTTGCCCGCCGCATTACCCCACCAATCGTTTGTCATAGGCCATCGTGCGCGGCCGCGATGGCGTGTGCCCCGGTCAGGGATACATTCTGGAAACGCGCGGAGACCGAGCCGTCCCGTCCTGCCTGCTACGACATTGCGTAAATCACTTCACCCGCTGCAGCAAGCGCTGAATGAGTAGCTCGCGCGCGTTGTAGTAGCCTTCCTCGTCCATGATGGCGGCTCGATATACGAGCTGCTGGTTTTCGTCGGGAATTTCCTGCGTGATCTTGTCAATGCGAGCCTTGATCGCGGGATCGCGTAGCGCTTTATCGAGGTTGGCTTCCGTTTCTGCGACGTTAAGCGGCTTGTCCGTTTCGAGTCTGCGACCGCCGGTTTTTCCCCGGCTCGCGATTTTATCCGGCACTGAAGCCAGCGATCCACAGTCTCCGCGCGCCGGGGCCGTCACAAATGCTTCGAAAAGCAGTTTCAATCGGTCCGACGCTCCGGCCGGCGCAGTATTGGAGCAGTTCTGCGCATGCGCAGTTGCCATCGCCGCCAGCCACAACACTATGCAAAGTTTCGCGCTCAGCTTCATCGCTTACTTCTTCAGGCTTTAAGAATGGATATGAACGCATACCCTACAATCACTAACCAAAGAACATCACTAACCAAAGAACATCACTAACCAAAGAACGCGGCGCAGCGCTACCAGAAGCGGCTTCCGGTTCTCGGTTTTCCTTGCCGAGGCGGCCATAGCCCGGACAGCAGAAATCAGCGATGCTCTCCCGCAAATTTTGCTCGGGTGGCACTGTAATACATCGGAGTGGAGACAGTCCTCTCCCAGTTGACCGCCCAGGCGTTGGTGAGAACGATTACTCGGGTGACGGTTGTTGTTTTCTGATTACAGAGGAGTTGGCCGCTGACGTGAACGGCCTGTTGAACCGAGCCGAGATAAAGCTCTCAAACAACATACCAAGCGCAATGGGTGCGGGAGAGGCCCAGAAAGAGAATCGGCTCAGCAATTCTAGAGAAATAACCGATAGCACCACAAACACGAAAAATACGAAATTTACGTTTTTCGTTCTCCGTCTTGCAAATCCAATCGCGGTGGGCTTCACTCCATTGAATATCCGAATGGGGCTGCTATAACCGCATCGGTGCCACGCTTGACACTGTCTGTAAGCGTGGACCCTCGGTAGCCGGCTCCCTGGGATCGATGAGCGCACATTGCCAGTGCGCAATGAGTGAAGTTGATTGAATGAGCAATTCGACCGCCGGCCCACGTGCGCTTGGACGAAAGGTTCCGTCTAGCTACAGACCAACGGTCGCAGGATAGCAAGCACATCGCGACATAAAGCCCTGTGACGCACAACGAGCACGGCATTCTCCGAGCGCGGGAGAACGAAGGCGAATAACATTTTCAGGAAAGCACAGTACAGTGCAGGCCCCAGCCCGATAGGTACACGTTCGCCGTGTATGTCACTGGCTTGCAACTGTGGCTTCAATCGAGAAAGCCTGCGTTGCAGGGTAGTATGCTCGTAGAAACTGGAATCTGAGCTGTACTACGAACATAACCTCGAACATACAACGCAACGGCAGGCCCTTCATATTCGTAGTCGTCAACGTAAGCGCCGAGCGCCCTGCTAATTGCTAGAACGGCAGCTGCGCATATACCGTTGTACAGGATAGAAAGCATTGACCGCACAAACGTCTCCAATCGCCATCCGCGACATCGATCACCTCGTATTGCGCGTCGGCGATCTCGACGCGATGCTGGCGTTCTATTGCGATGTGCTCGGCTGCACTGTCGAACGACGGCGCGACGACCTCGGCTTGATCCAGTTGCGCGCTGGACGTTCGCTCATCGATCTCGTTCCGATAAACGGCAAGCTTGGGGCAATGGGCGGCGCCGCGCCGGGAGCGGAAGGCCTCAACCTCGATCACTTCTGTGTGCGCCTGCAGACGTTCGATGAAACGCGCATTCAAGCGTATCTCGTTGCGCATGGCGTGACGCCGGGAGCGGTTGAATCGCGCTTCGGTGCGGAGGGTGAAGGGCCGTCGCTCTACCTCAGCGATCCGGAAGGCAACGTCGTCGAGTTGAAGGGCCCGCCCTGGTAACTCGCGCAGCACCTGGCCTCCGGCTTCATCCATGGATAGCCGACGACATGCTGCCGGCGGCTGTGGCGGTTATCGTTTATGCTGATCGAAACAGGGCACCGATTCGCATCCATGACGATCCCAACCGAGCCTATCGGCAGCATTCCCCGGCCGCATCGCCTCATTCAAGCAGTGGCCAACGGGGATAGTGAAGACCCTGCGCTAGATCCGCTCTA
>JBBRGM010000228.1:0-7360 GCA_038240725.1 Burkholderiales bacterium
GCCAATTCGACAAGGACGACGTCGAAGCGGTCGGTCTGGTCAAGTTCGACTTCCTCGGTTTGACCACGCTGACTATTCTGGACTGGACGCTGCGTTTTCTGCAGCGTGCGGACTATGCCAGCGAGGAAGCTCGCGCGATCAAGCTCGAAGCGATACCGCTCGACGATGTTAGCGCGTACAAGATATTTTCCAGCGCCAACACGACTTCGGTGTTCCAGTTCGAATCGCGCGGCATGCGCGATTTGTTGAAGAAAGCACGGCCCGATCGCTTCGAGGACATCATCGCGCTGGTCGCGTTGTATCGTCCGGGTCCGATGGAGTTGATACCGGATTTTATCGAGCGCAAGCACGGCCGGCGCGTGGATTATCTCGACGCACGGCTCAAGCCGATCCTGGAGCCGACCTACGGCATCATGGTGTACCAGGAGCAGGTGATGCAGATCGCGCAGGTGATCGGCGGCTACACGCTCGGCGCCGCCGATCTGTTGCGCAGGGCGATGGGCAAAAAGAAAGCCGAAGAGATGGCCCTGCACCGCGACATCTTCGTCGCGGGCGCCGAGAAAAACGGCGTGGCGAAAGACAAGGCCACGCAGCTCTTCGACTTGATGGAGAAGTTCGCAGGCTACGGCTTCAACAAGTCGCATGCTGCGGCGTATGCGCTGGTCGCGTATCAGACGGCGTACATGAAGGCGCATCACAACGATGCATTCATGGCGGCGAACTTGTCGGCACTGATGGACGATACCGACAAGGTGCATCAGTTCCACGAAGATGCGATCGCGAACGGACTGACCGTGCTGCCGCCGGACATCAACGCGTCGGAATATCGCTTCGTGCCGGTCGATGCGAAAAGCATTCGCTATGGTCTCGGCGCGATCAAGGGCACGGGCGAATCGGCCATCGAGGCGATTTTGAAAGTGCGCACCGATGGCGGATCGTTCCGCGATCTGTTCGAATTTTGTCTGCGCGTCGACAAGCGCATCGTCAATCGCCGCGTGCTGGAATCGCTGATTCGCGCCGGTGCATTCGACAGCATCGACGATCATCGGCACAGCTTGCTCGCCACCGCCGGCATTGCGATGGAAGGCGCGGAGCAGGCAAATCGCTCAGCCGCGCAGAACTCGCTGTTCGGCAGCGATAGCGAAATCGGCGGGGTGCACGTGACCCTGGTGCAGCGTCCGCGCTGGAGCGAGAAAGAACGTTTGGTGGAAGAGAAGCAGGCGCTCGGATTTTATTTGAGCGGGCATCCGTTTACGTCGTACCTGCAAGAGGTCGCCCCGCTGGTGCGCATGCGGCTCTCGGCCGTTACGCCGCAAACCCACAACGTCACCGTCGCGGGCGTGGTCAACGCATTGCGTGTGACGCAGAGCCGGCGCGGGCGGAT
This sequence comes from Burkholderiales bacterium, assembly GCA_038240725.1. GTDB lineage: Bacteria > Pseudomonadota > Gammaproteobacteria > Burkholderiales > SHXO01 > SHXO01. The sequence continues at coordinate 1,385 of JBBRGM010000228.1, forward strand.
GGCAATCGTGCAACTCGACGATGGCACCGCGCGCATCGAAGTCACCATGTACAACGAATTGTTCGAGACCAGCCGCGCGCTGTTGAAAGAAGATCAACTGCTCGTGGTCGAAGGCCGGCCGCAGCATGACGACTTCACCGGCGGCATTCGCTTGTCTGCAGAGAAGGTGTACGACCTGCCGGCGGCTCGGGACAAGTTCGCACGCGGCATCAAGCTGTTTTGCAACGGGCAATCGAGCGGTACCAAGCTGCGCGAGATGCTGGCGGCGCATCGCAACGGTCCGTGTCCCGTATCTATTATTTATACCAATCGCGATGCCGAATGCCGCATCGATCTCGGCGAGGAGTGGCGCGTCAAGCTAAACGACACGCTGCTGCAGACGCTCGGCGATTGGCTGCAGCCGGAAAACGTGCAGATCCAGTATTGAGTTATTCCGTAGGTCGCTGCTGAAACGCATCGAAGCGGTCGGCGGCGTCGTCGATCTCGATCGATTGCACCGCTGCGGCCGGCGGTCCGCGCCGCGCCCAGCTCACCACCTTGGCAACCGGATCGGGCCAGCCATGCAGCATGGCCTCGACGGTGCCGTCCTTGCGATTGCGAACCCAGCCCGTGACGCCGTTGCGATCCGCTTCCGACTGAAACATCTCGCGGAAGCCGACGTCATGAACGCGCCCGCGGATAATCAGATGTTTGGTTACTTTCATCAGCAGCCTTCGCGGGTGCGCAATCGACAATGAATTGCGTCCCTTGCTAAGCAGGCATCCCGTGCTGTGTGCAGCGGAGTGCCTCGTGAGTGGCTTGCCTCGCGCCGCTCTTGTAGAGCGATCTTCCGGCTCGATTGGAGCAACGAACAGCGCGAGCCTGCCGCTCCGAGGCGGCTCGCTAATCAAATCGCAGTTACTTCACGCGCATGCCGGGTTGCGCACCGTCATCCGGCGACAGCAGAAAAATGCCCGGTCCATCGCCGCTTGCAGCCAACACCATACCTTGCGATTCGCCGAAGCGCATTTTACGCGGCGCCAGGTTGGCCACCATCACCGTCAATCTTCCCTTCAACTGCGCCGGATCGTAGGCGGATTTGATTCCCGCAAATACTTGTCGCCGCTCGCCGCCCAGATCGAGCTCGAGCCTGAGCAGCTTCTCCGCACCTTCGACATGCGCCGCGTCGACGATGCGCGCAACGCGAAGCTCGACTCGGCTGAAATCGTCGATCGAGATCTTGCCGTCTAGTGCCGGCGCGCCGGGTATCGGCGCTGAAGCCTTGCTCACCGAGCTTGCCATCTGCTGCGGCGGACTCGCGTTGTGCTGTGCCTGCGACGCCGGCTGTTGAGCCTGCGGCTGCAGCGCAGGCTGTAGGCTGTCCGTGTTGGCCTCCACCAATGCTGCGACCTGTTTCGGATCCACTCTGCTCATAAGGTGCTTGTACGGCTTGATCTGATGCGCCGCCGGCAGCAGGGTCGCCGCATCATCCCAGCTCAGCGGGGCGATGTTGAGGAAAGCCTCGACGTTTTTCGCGACATCGGGCAGCACCGGCTTTAAGTACAACGTCAAAACGCGGAAAGCATTGAGGGCAATCGAACAACCAATTTGAATTTGTCCGGAATTCTGCGCGAAATTCTTCGCCAGATCCCAGGGCGCGAGCTTGTCGACGTAGCGGTTGCACAGATCCGTCAGCGCCATCACGCGGCGTAAGGCCTTGCCGTACTCGCGCGCTTCGTACAGCTTTGCGACTTCCTCCGCGCTGCTGGTGACGATCGCCAGCAACTGCGGCAGCTCCAAGCCATTGGTCAGGCTCAACGCGATCTGTTCGAGCTCCTCGTTGTATGCGCTCGTGCTGGCGCGATCGACGATGGCCTCGAGGTTGGCGCCGGACCACTTGTCCTCCAGCGACAAGCTCAAAGTGCCGTCGAAGTACTTGTGGATGAACGGCGCGATGCGACTGGCGATGTTGAGATACTTGCCGACGAGGTCGCTGTTTACCCGCGCGATGAAGTCGCCCAGATTCAGGTCGAGGTCTTCCATCGTCGCGCTCAGCTTGGCGGCGTAGTAATAGCGCAGCCATTCCGGGTTCAGCCCCAGCCCGAGGTAGCTCTCGGCGGAGATGAAGGTGCCGCGCGACTTCGACATCTTCTGGCCGTCGACGGTGAGAAAGCCGTGCGCGAACACTTTAGTGGGCGTGCGATAGCCGGCAAACTTGAGCATCGCCGGCCAGAACAGCGCGTGGAAATACAAAATGTCCTTGCCGATGAAATGCACCATTTCGGTGTCGCTGCCGTCGCGCGCGAACGCATCGAAATCGGTGCCGGTGCGATCGCACAGGTTGCGGAAGCTGCCGAGATAGCCGATCGGCGCGTCGAGCCAGACGTAGAAGAACTTGCCCGGTGCGTCGGGAATTTCGAAGCCGAAGTACGGTGCGTCGCGTGAGATGTCCCAGTCGTGCAAGCCCTGCTCGAACCACTCGCGGATCTTGTTGCGCGCTTCGCCCTGCAGGTGATCGCCTTCCTGCGTCCAGTGAAACAAAAAATCCTTGCAGCGCTGATCGGACAACTGGAAGAAATAATGGTCGGACGCTTTGCGCACCGGCTTCGCGCCCGACACCACGGAGTACGGCTCGATCAGATCGGTCGGCGTGTAGGTCGTGCCGCACACTTCGCACGAGTCGCCGTATTGATCCTTCGAGTGGCAGTTCGGGCATTCGCCTTTGATGAAGCGGTCCGGCAGAAACATCAGCTTCACCGGATCGTAGAACTGTTCGACCGAACGCACCTCGATCAATCCGGCGGTCCGGAGCTGCAGGTAGATGTTTTCCGACAGCGCGCGCGTTTCCGGCGAATGCGTCGTGTAGTAGTTGTCGAACTCGACCAGAAAGCCGTCGAAGTCGCGCTTATGTTCTATCCACACGCGCTCGATCAGCGCTTCGGGCGTGATGCCTTCTTTCTCCGCACGCAGCATGATCGCGGTGCCGTGCGTGTCGTCGGCGCAAACGTAGTGGACTTCGTGGCCGCGCAGCTTCTGGAAGCGCACCCAGATATCGGTCTGGATGTACTCCACCAGATGGCCGAAGTGGATGCCGCCATTGGCATAGGGCAGCGCTGAGCTGACGAGAAGTTTGCGGGGCATTGGGTGCAAGCGAGAGGATTCGACAGACCGGAGTCTAACAACACGCTGGTTCGAGCGAAACCAGCGGGTGTTAGAATTCGGCTCGTATCTTTCAAGGCGGCACCGTGGCTATCAGCGAAGCGCAAGTCGAAGCCGTGCTCAAACAGACGATCGATCCCACCACGGGAAAAGACTACGTCTCGAGCAAGGAGATCAAGCAGATCAAACTGACCGCGGACGGCGTGGCGGTGGATGTCGTGCTCGGTTATCCCGCGCTCAGTCAACTCGAAGCGGTGAAGGCGCAGATCGCATCGGCGCTTGCAGCGATACCGGATGTCGGCAAGATCTCGGTCGACGTGAACTTCAAAATCGTCCCTCACGCGGTGCAACCCGGCGTGAAGCTGATCCCCGGCGTGCGCAACATCATCGCCGTGGCATCCGGCAAAGGCGGCGTCGGCAAGTCGACAGTGGCGGTGAATCTCGCGCTCGCGCTCGCGGCCGAAGGCGCGTCGGTCGGCATTCTCGATGCGGATATCTACGGCCCGTCGCAGCCGACGATGCTTGGGTTGCAGGGGCAGAAACCCACGTCGCCGGACGGCAAGATGCTCGAACCGATGCGCGCACACGGCGTGCAGGCGATGTCAATCGGCTTTCTGATCGATCTCGATCAGCCGATGGTCTGGCGCGGGCCGATGGTGACGCAGGCACTCGAGCAGCTGCTGCGCGACACGCAATGGCAAGATCTCGACTACTTGATCGTGGACATGCCGCCCGGCACCGGCGACATCCAGCTCACGTTGGCGCAGAAGGTTCCGGTCACCGGCGCGATCATCGTCACGACACCGCAGGACATCGCGCTGCTCGACGCGCGCAAAGGTCTCAAGATGTTCGAGAAGGTGAACGTGCCGATTCTCGGCGTGGTGGAAAACATGAGCATCCACGTCTGTTCCAACTGCGGCCACGCCGAGCACATCTTCGGCACCGGCGGCGGTGAGAGCATGGCGGCCCAGCACGGCGTCACGTTGCTCGGCTCGCTGCCGCTGGACATCAAGATCCGCGAGCAGGCCGACTCCGGTCGACCGAGCGTCGCAGCCGAACCGGACAGCGCCGTGGCGAAAACGTACAAAGAGATCGCACGCCGAGCCGCGGTGAAGATCGCCGAGAAGGCGCAGGACTACACGGCGGCGTTCCCGAAAATCGTCATCAAGAACACCTGACGCGCCGCTGCAGCGCGCGCCACTCAACCATGACTGCTCCCCGCCCGACTCGCCATGACCGTCAAGTCTGATCGCTGGATTCGCCGGATGGCGGTCGAGCACAAAATGATCGAACCGTTCGAGCCGCACAGCGTCAAAGAAGCCGATGGCGGGCGCATCGTCTCGTACGGCACGTCGAGCTACGGCTACGACGTTCGCTGTGCCAACGAGTTCAAGCTGTTCACCAACATCAATAGCACCATCGTCGACCCGAAGAACTTCGATCCGAAGTCGTTCGTCGACATCAAGGGCGACTTCTGCATCGTGCCGCCCAACTCGTTCGTGCTGGCGCGCACGGTCGAATTCTTCCGCATCCCGCGCAACGTGCTGGTGATCTGCCTGGGCAAGTCGACGTATGCCCGCTGCGGCATCATCGTCAACGTCACGCCGCTCGAGCCGGAGTGGGAAGGCTTCGTGACCTTGGAGTTCTCCAACACCACGTCGCTCCCCGCGAAGATCTACGCGAACGAAGGCGTCGCCCAAGTGGTCTTTCTGGAGGCCGCGCCGGACGACGTCTGCGAGACTTCTTACAAAGATCGTGGCGGAAAGTATCAAGGCCAGACCGGCGTAACCCTGCCGAAGATCTAGGGAAGCTCTGAACAAGTCTTGCGTGCGCGACTGGGGTGATTTGGGCCGAGGGCAAGAGGGCGAGGACGCCGTGTAGCCCGCCTACACCAGGATGAGGCCACGCGGGCATCGGCCCAAATCACCCCGGTCCCTCTATCGAGACGACAGATCATTGGGTTGTGTCAGGTGCGGCGTCTACATCGTTGCGCGCCTCGCCAAGGTAACTGCCTTGACTTCGACGCGACGCCTCGCATCCATCCGCACCAGACGCAACGCGCACGCACGACTTGTTCAGAGCTTCCTTAAGTCGAAGCCCTATCACGCCGAGAATGTAAGCAGCCCTCTCGGAGTGACGATGTGATTCGTGTTGCCCCGTTGGGGAGATCCGTTCTTGTCCAATTCGGGCTGATCCTGCTGCTGGCCGCTGCCTACGCCGGCGCCGCCCGGACGAGTCATCTCCTGCGCGGTTTTCCGATGCATGGCCTCGCTGCCCAGGCCAGTATCGTGTGGTTCCCTGCCGGCATTGCACTTGCCGCTATGCTGCTCGGCGGCGTGCGGCTCGCGCCCGGTATTGCGCTAGGCGCGTTTGCCACGGCATACAGCGTAGACGGCCTGGTTTTTCTGGCAGCAGCCAGCGCACTGGGAGCAACCGTTTCTGCCGTCACGGCAGCCTGGTGGCTCAAGCGTCAGCCGGGCTTTTCGCTGCAACTCGATCAATCCCGCCACCTCGTCTCGCTCGCAGGCATCGGCGCGTTCGTCGCGCCCACCCTGGCCGCGACCATAGACATGGCGGCCGCCTTCCTCATCCATCTGCTGCCCTGGCGCGAAGGTCTCGTGCTGTGGGTCATGCAGTGGGAGAGCAACGCGCTGGGCGTTCTGCTGATCGCGCCGGTCGTCCTGACGTGGTTGCGCGCCGACGCCAATCGGCAACCCTCGGCCAGCTTGGTCGCCGCCCTGCTATCGTTGCAGCTCGGCGTGGGCGCGGTCGTCGCGCTGCGGACAGGCAGCAGCGCCGGAGCGCTGGTGTATTTGACCCTGGCGCTGGTAGTCGCGA
>JBBRGM010000229.1:0-7328 GCA_038240725.1 Burkholderiales bacterium
TGGATGTACTCGTTGACGTTGCCGGTCTCGGTGAGCAGATAGGCAAACGGTTCGCCGAGGTGGCGGACCTGCGGGCCTTTGCCCAGTTTCTCGTACAGCGCGAGATGCTTCTTGATGGTTCCGGGGCGGCAGCGATAGGTGCGGACGTCTAACAACATGTGTTTCCTCCTGTATTGGGTGCGAACGGCGCCGTGGCGGGCCGCTTCGTAACGCGAGTGTAGTAGTTTTTGGGATCGTCTCGCTGACGGCCGATCCACGCAGTCGCGATGGGGAGACGTTCGCCATAGGGTCCGACGCTGCGCCGCCATAGGGTCCGAAGCTCCACCGCGTATCGCTCGGATCCACTATCGATTTCGCACACACGAATATCGCCGGCCAACTATTGCAACGATTTTCTGTCTACCCTGTGGGACGACATCGTCGTGTGGCGTCACGCGATGCGCGTCCACCTTCGAGGCAGAGCGTGCGTTCATCTTCCGCAGCGACGGGTCTTATGTCATGACGAACAGCGATTTCATCGAATCAGCCGAGCAGTGGTTGAACGCACTCCCGAACGGCATCCGCGAAGCATCGCTCGCAGCCACCGCGCTAATCCGCCTGCCCGCAAAAACCCCACCGTGGCACGGCACCGGTATCCAGGTCCTGCACGGCCAGTCATACAGCCTGTTCGCCGCCGGACGCATTCAATGGTCGCCGCGTCATCCGACGCTGTTCGGCGGTCCGCGATTTCATCTCTGGGCACGCGTCACACCCGGCGGTCGCATCGTCAATCTCACGACTGAAACCGGCACGTTCGTCGCTGACGTCAGCGGCGAGCTCGAGCTTGGGTTGTACATGGGCTTGTGGAAAAACGATGCAGGAGAATTGGCGACCAGCGCTTCGCTCTACGACGCGCTCCAAGGTCACATCGACGTACTCGCAATCGCATGGCGAGGTGCCGGTGTAGATGCGTTGTCCAAAACCGCACGCGCAACCGCCCCGCCCCCATTCATCGACGACGAGCTAACCCGTCTCGGGGCGAACATCACGCCACCGAATGGCTGGCAGTATTTGTTGGAGACGGGCCAGGCCGAAATCTTCACCGATGCGGTCGATGCCGCCGGACGCCGCGCAATCAAGCTGGATGCACAGGACGATCAAGGCATCGTGCGCAAACCCGTCGACTTTGCGCTCACGCCGAACACGCATATCAGTTGGCGCTGGCGGATGCTCGCGCAGCCCAGCTCGCGCGCCGAGGACAGCGTCCATACGCACGACTACGTTTCCATCGCAGCCGAGTTCGACAACGGCCGCGATCTCACCTGGATCTGGAGCAGCACCCTTGCGCCGGGCACGCACTTCGATTGTCCGATCAGAGCATGGTCCGCGCGTGAGACGCACTGGGTCGTGCGCTCGGGATCGGATGCGATCGGCGAGTGGTGCGCGGATGATCGCAATGTCTTCGTCGATGTAAGCGTCGCCATGGGCACGCTGCCGGTACGCATCGTCGCCGTCTGGCTGATCGGCGTCAGCACGTTTCAGCATGGCACCGCGCGAACGGAGTTTGCCGACATCGTGTTGCAGAACGAGTCGGGCAGTCTGCAGGTCCTCTGAAGAAACGGCAGGCAACCGCCGGCCGTGGCCGCCATCCGTCAGTCCCTGCTATGCTTCCAGAGATATTGCGTGCGCGATCCGCCGCGCTGTATTGTCGCTGCCGGAGTACGGTCGCTGGCCAACAGTCGCCTAAGCACAACGAGCTCATCCGAACGAAACCGAGCACCGAGAAGCCAAGTGATCACGTCTAACGAAACCACAACGAGAAAATTAAGAATGGTCAGGTACGCTTTGAGCAACGCCGCCGCCAGATGGCTCGGCGCGCTGATTCTGCTGCTGGCATGTTCGCAATCGAGCTTTGCGCAGGGCTTCGACCGGCGCGACGTCGTGTTCGGCTGCGAAGGCATCAAATGCGCAGGCTGGCTCTACGTTCCGACTGGTCTCAAGGCGGGCGAGAAACGCCCGGCAATCGTGATGGCGCACGACTACAGCGCCGTCAAAGAAATGTACCTGGACAACTTCGCTTCGAAGTTTGCCAAGGCCGGATTCGTCGTGCTCGTGTTCGATTATCGCTTCTTCGGCGCCAGCGAAGGCGAGCCGCGCGGTCAATTGCTCTGGCCCGAGCAGGTCCAGGACTATCGCAACGCGGTCACCTGGGTGATGTTGCAGAAGGAAGTCGACGCCGGTCGCATCGGCGTGTGGGGCACGTCGTACAGCGGCGCGCACGTCACCTATCTCGCCGCCTACGACCGCAGAATCAAAGCCGTCGTGGCGCAGACGCCGACAACGGACGTTTGGGAAGCCTACATCGCCGGCATGCCGGCGGAAGCACAGGGTGCGTTCTTCACATGGCTCGCCAAAGACCGGACTGAGCGAGTCGCCAGCGGCAAGATCAACTATATAGCCGTCGCAGCCCCTGTAGATCAGCCTTCGGTGTGGCCGCTGAAAGAGTGGTACGAGTTTTTTATGGCGCTGAGCAAGAACGTGCCGAATTGGGCCAACAAAATTACCGTTGGCTCGCTGGATACGCACATCACTTATCAGCCGATGGCTGCGATCAATCGAATCTCGCCGACACCCTATCTGATGATCATTGCGGCGGAGGACGCCATCACGCCGACCGATGCGCAAAAGCGTGCGTTCGAACGGGCGAAAGATCCGAAGCGACTGGTGATCGTGCCGGGGCGGCACATCGATGCATTCGGCGCGAGGCAGGAGGATTTTGCAAATCAGGCGCTCGAGTGGTTCAAGGCGTATCTAATGCCGCAACCGCAAAAGTAACGGCGCGAATCGCATCGCGCCCTACTTTTTCAACTGACGTGCGCTAGCTTCACAGGCCGCGCGCAAGTTCGCGCGCGGCGACGAACGCTTCTCGACCAGCTATCGGAGCGAGCGGCAAGCCTCCGCGATCGCCTCCGCGCTCATTCCGTACTTCGCGCGAATCTGCCCCGTCGGCCCGACCATCGCAAACACATCGGGCATGCCGACCATGCGCATGCGCGTCGGATGCTCGACCGACAGCAACTCCGCCACCGCGCCGCCTAAACCCCCGGTCAAATGATGTTCTTCTGCCGTGACGATGCCGCGCGTTTCTGCGGCTGCTGTCAGAATCGCGTCGCGATCCAGCGGTTTGATCGTGTGCATATTGATGACGCGCGCCTTGATGCCTTCTTTCTGCAAAGCATCGGATGCGCGCACGGCCATTTCCACCAGAGATCCGCAGGCGATGATCGCGACGTCGTTGCCCGGCCGCAGCTGCACCGCTTTGCCAAGACGAAACGGCACGCCCGGATCGCTGACCGCCGGCTCCTCTGCGCGTCCGCCTAAACGCATGTAAACGGGCCCGTCGATTTCGAGCGTGGCAAGGGTCGCCTGATACGTTTCGTCGACGTCCGCGGGAACGATGACCGTCATGTTCGGCAGGCTGCGCATCAATGCCAGATCTTCGATCGCGTGATGGGTGCCGCCGGCAACGCCGAGCGTGATCCCGCTCGCAGCCGCACCGATGACCACGCGCTGGTTCGCGTACGCGACGTCGTTGCGCACCTGCTCCATGCTGCGCGCGGTGATGAACGGCGCATAGCCGCACACGTACGGACGCATGCCGGTGGTCGCCAACCCCGCCGCAATGCCGATCGCATTCTGTTCGGCGATGCCGACTTCGACGAAACGATCGCGATGGCGTTCGATGTACGGGCGAATGCCGAGCAGATCCTGCGTATCGGCGGATAGCACCACGGTTCGCGGTTCGCGCACTGCGAGCTCCAGCAACGCCTGTCCGAAAGCGAGTCGCGTCTGATTGGCCGACCGTGTGCGCCAGTCTGCAGTAGTGGTCGCGGCGGTGTTCATGCTTCCCCCAGCTCGGCCAGTGCACGCGCATAAACGTCGTCGTTCACGTTGTTGCTGTGCCAAACGTAGGTGTCTTCGGCAAAGCTCACGCCCTTGCCTTTGACGGTCTGCGCGATCAACGCGGTGGGACGTTCGCCATGCAGCGGCAGAGCGTCGAAAATATCGACGATCTGTTCCATGTCGTGACCGTCGAACTCGTGCACTTCCCAACCGAACGCGCGCCATTTGTCGGCGAGCGGTTCGATGTCGATGATGTCGGCGACGCGGCCGCTTTGAGAAATGTGATTGCGATCGACGATCGCAGTGAGGTTCGACAGCTTGTAATGCGAACCCGCCATGGCCGCTTCCCAATTCGAGCCCTCATGCAGCTCGCCGTCGCCCAGCATGACGAAGGTGTGGAAGTCCAGCTTCTGCATGCGCGCGCCGAGCGCCATGCCGACGCCGACCGCAAGGCCATGCCCGAGCGCGCCGGTGCACATCTCGACGCCGGCGACCTTGATGTCGGGATGCATGCCGAACGGCGATTCGAATCCGTAAAAGCGGTCGAGCACTTCGTCTTCGATGTAGCCAGCCTGCGCCAGCACCGCACCCAACGCGGCATTGGCGTGACCCTTCGACAGTACGAAACGATCGCGTTCGGGCCAGTCCGGCTCTTTCGGACGTATCTGCATGCGATGGAAATACAGCCCCGCGAGCAGATCTGCTGCAGAGCAAGATCCGCCGGCGTGCCCGCTGCCGCTCCCGCGCAATGCACGCCACACGTTGCGCCGGATCTGGCGCGCTTCGCCCTTCAGCCGCGTGAGCAGCACATCTCGAGTTTCGGTCATGGTCGCCTCGTGAACACCGGTTCTTGTTAGCGGAGTATGCGATCGATCTGCATGCTAACCGAAGGTCGTCGTGACGTTCAAGACGTCGCAACGACGGCACAGCGCGCTGACCGGCGGCTCTGTCTCAAACGCCCTCGTACAGCCAAGCCATATTCTCGGTCGAGACGGTCTTCAACATCTGGTCGCGCAGCTCCGCAGCAACGCCGCCCAGGTGATAAACATAGTCGCCCACGAAGCGAGAGGTCAGCTGCACGCGCGCCGTTCGCAAGTAGCGCTCGTTCTGATATGCCACGAAGGCAGACGGTAAATCGTCCGGCGATGCTTCTATCTTGCGCGCCAGTACCACCGCATCCTCGATTGCCATGCCACCGCCTTGCGCCATGTACTGCAGTGTCGGATGCGCTGCATCGCCCAGTAAGGTTACGCGTCCGGCGCTCCAGGTCCGGACGGGATCGCGATCGCACAAAACCCACATGCGCCAGGCGTCAATGAGATCGAGCAGCTCTCGCACTTCAGCGCGTGCGTGTGCGAAGCGCTCGTGCAACTCCTCCGGATCGCCGTACGTATCCCAGCCTTCCTCATAGCGATCGCTGTGAAACACCGCCACCACATTGAGCAACTCGCCCCGACGCAGCGGATAGTGCACGAGATGAATTTTCGGCCCCACCCATAGGCTGACGTCATTTACCCGCGCACGGGTGGGCGCTCGATCGATCGGCAGCACCGCGCGATATGCGATATGTCCTGCGATGCGGGGCGTGCCATCGCCCACGATGCCCTCGCGCACGCGCGACCACAGCCCATCAGCGCCGATCAACGCCGCACCCTGGAAACTTGCCCCGCTTTGGGTCCGCACGTTGACATGCGAGCCATCATCATCATGGCCGATGACTTTCGTGCCGGGGTGCAGCGCGATTAACGGCGATTGATTGCAAGCTTGCAACAGCACATCGATCAGGTCGGGACGATAGATGACACCGTACGGGTAACCATAGCGACTCAGACACTCCTGCCCGAGCGGCAGATGCGTCAGCTCGCTGCCGGTGATCGCATCGCGCAGCACGATGCCGTCGGGAAACACGGCGCACCGATCGATCGCTCCTCGAACGCCGAGGAAATCGAACATCTTGAACACGTTTGGGCCGACCTGGATGCCCGCACCGACTTCAGCGAACGCCTCTGCCTGCTCGAACACCACACTTGCACGACCGATCTTGGAGAGTGCCAGTGCTGCGGCAAGCGCGCCGATGCCGCCGCCGGCGATCAGAATCGGTGAAGCTGCATGGGACGAATCGGGCATGGTCTTGGGCCTCGCACGATCAAGCGAAATATTGTGCGATAAACCGACGCACGGCGTACCGCCCCGATCCTCGACACCGGGGACCTCCTCGACACCGGGGACATCCTCGACACCGGGGACATCCTCGACATCGGGGACCTCGCTTACCGACTGTTTCTCCGGCCCGGCAAAGAAACCGTAGGAACCGTCGCCTCGAACCGGCTGATCTGCTATAGCCGTGCCAAGACTACAACGCGATGCTGTCGGGCTGCCTTAGATGACAAGCCACCCATTGTTCGGGCAGCACTTGTTTCAACGGCGGCTCTACTTGCTTGCACACGTCCATGACGTACGGGCAACGCGTATGGAAACGGCAACCGGTCGGCGGATCGATCGGGCTCGGCACGTCGCCGCTCAGCACGCGGCGTTGCCTGCGCAAGGTCGGATCGGGCACCGGCACCGCTTCCAGCAGCGCTTCGGTATAGGGATGCTGCGGCTGAGTGAAGATCTTGCGCTTCGGCGCGATCTCGACGATTTTGCCCAAATACATCACGGCGACGCGATGGCTGATGTGCTCGACCACGGCGAGATCGTGCGCGATGAACAAGTACGAGAGATTGAGCTCGGCTTGCAGGTCCATCAGCAGATTGATCACCTGCGCCTGCACCGAGACGTCGAGCGCGGACACCGGCTCGTCGCACACGATCAGCCGCGGGCTTACCGACAACGCGCGCGCAATGCCGAGCCGCTGACGCTGTCCGCCGGAGAACTCGTACGGATACTTGACCATCTGATCGGCGCGCAGTCCGACGCGATCGAACAGCTGTGCAACGCGCGAGCGAATGTCGAGCGCCGATAGCGATTCGTAGTTGCGAATCGGCTCTGCAACGATCTCGGCCGCGCGCATGCGCGGATTCAGCGACGAATACGGATCTTGAAATACTGCCTGCAGCTCGCGCCGCACCGGACGCATGCGCGCGCGATCGTGCTGATCGATGCGCTCGCCGCGCCAGAAGATCCGGCCTTCGGTCGGATCTTGCAAACGCAAGATGAGCTTGCCGGTCGTCGATTTGCCGCAGCCCGATTCGCCCACCAGTCCGAGCGTTTCGCCGTCGCGAATGGTAAAGCTCACGCCGTCGACTGCGTGCACTTTTGCGCCGCGCGCAAACATGCCGGTGTTCGTCGGAAAGAATTTGCGCAGCCCTTGCACTTCGAGCAGCGTGCTGTCGGATTGCATTGCTTCAGGCGCGGCGGTCAGTGCACCGGATTCCAACACGCGGCCCAATGGTCCGGCGCGTGCGGCGTGAGCGGCGGCACCTCACGCACGCAACGCTCGATCG
>JBBRGM010000230.1:0-7323 GCA_038240725.1 Burkholderiales bacterium
CTCTCGGACCAGCGCCGATTCTGCGTGCCGAATCGACCGGAACCCTAGCTGTCCTGACACGATGCTCCACGCTTGTCACCCGCGCAAAGCTGCTCGCCGCTGCGCAGTCAATTGCAATTCGGATACCAGCGCCGCGTAAGCGTCTGCGATGGCCGGTGCGTGCGAGTAAGCTCCTGATATCCGAATGGAAGCGTGTCGTTCGCGCGATAAGTTGCGCAGCACTCCCGGCAACGTCTGCGCACCGCGATAGCGCTGTGACCGATGTCACTGCATTGCGTTGGTGCGCTCCTACCCTCTATATCTTCTCCATAAAACCGATGCAAAAGCCTTACTCGGAAGCCTGCGATCGCAACAAAGCGCCGATCCTCAGCGTGCTGCAATCGGTTTTTTCCAGCCGAACGAAAGTACTCGAGGTCGGCAGCGGCACCGGCCAGCATGCGGTGCATTTCGCGCAGCATCTGCCACATTTGCGATGGCAGCCGAGCGATGTCGTAGAACATTTGCCGGGAATGCGACTGTGGTTCGCGGAGGCGAATCTCGGGAATCTGCTGGAGCCCATTGCGCTCGACATCGACGAACCCGTGTGGCCGCAAACCGGCGCGGATGCGATGTTCACCTCGAACACGCTGCACATCGTTTCGTGGCCGCGCGTCGAGCGCGTGTTTCAGCAAGCGGGCAGTTTGCTGCCGGTAGATGGCGTGCTCGCTGTGTACGGTCCGTTCAATTACGACGGGCGACACACGTCGGAAAGCAATGCGCGGTTCGATCTCATGTTGCGCGATCGCGATCCGGCGAGCGGCATCCGCGATTTCGAAGAGATCGATGGGCTGGCGGCGGGGGTTGGACTTCGCCTGCTGCAAGACCACGCGATGCCAGCTAACAACCGCGTGCTGGTGTGGTCAAAATCTTGACGCTCGTTCTGCGTTATTTCTTCGCTTCGAACCCGAGCAACTCGTTGGCTTTGATCACCGCATCGGCGATTTCTTCCGTCGTCACGCGACGGCTCATTGCCTGATTGCGGATCATGTTGTAGGCCTCGTCCTCGGAGATGTTGCGGCTTTGCATGAGGATCACCTTGGCCTTGGCGATCTTGCGCTGCGCGGCCAGACGCTGCTCGAGCCGAACGACGTACTTGTCGCGCCCCTTGGCGTTGTCGGCTTGATTGACCGCCACGACGATCGAGGTCAGCAAACCGAACGATTTCACCGGCGAGGCGATGACGCCGTAAGCGTTGAGGCGCAGCACGGCTTCGACGATCACCGGATTTTCGTAGGTGACCACCGCGATCACCGGTGGCGGTGTTTCGCGGCGCAGCCACGGCAGATCGACGGACAGCGCTTCCGGCCGTACCGCGAGAAACACGAGATCCGCTTCGTCGGGCAGTTTTTCCAGGGGCGGCCAGAACGCTTTCACCTGACAGCCGATGCGCTGCAGCTGGCCGATCAGTTCCTGTCCGTCCTGATCGTCCGGATGGAACACCGTGACGCGCAGCGATCGCAGCTCGCGCAGTGCGCGCGGTGTGCCGTTAGTATTTTTCATCGCGGGCCTACGGTTGCTCCTGCAGCCGCATGTTGGCCGACCAGTCTTGCAGCGTGTGCGATACCAGATACGGATCGGGTCGAACCCAGCGACGCGCCTCCTCGACAATCTCGAACTGGCCCTGTGCGGTGACGCGGCCGATGCGCGGATGCAGATAGCTGTGGTGATTGTGGTCGTCGATGCGTATGCGGCCTTGCGGCGCCGCGAATTCGGAGCCCGGCAGAACACGCAGCAGGTCTGCGACATCTTCGGATTCGGCACGCCGCATCGCATCGGCGAGCAGATGCGTTTGCGCGTAGGCGGCTTCCCAGCATTGATTGGTGACCTGGGTCTCGCCGAAGCGCGCCTTGTGCGCGGCCACGCAGCGCAAATTCACCGCGCTCGCCACCGACTGAAAATACGGCGCGGAAGTGATGTGTCCTTCCGCGATGTCGGCACCCATCTGCTGAATCTCGGCCTCGGACGTGGTCAGGCTGGCGAGCGGGATGCGCGCTGGATCGATGCCGACTTTCGCATAAGCGCGATGTAGCAGCGCCGTGCCATCGCCGACGACGGTCGAGAAAATGAAGTCCGGGCTCGAGGCTTTGATCTTCTTCGCGATCGCCAGGTAGTTATCCCACACCGCATCGAGCGGCAGGTAAACCTCGGCGACCTTCTCGCCGCCGCGCTCGGCAATGAGGTCGCTCATGATGCGGTTGGATTCGTACGGATAGATATAGTCTGACCCGACCATGTACACGCGGCTGCCGAAGCGCCGCAGCATGAATTCGGCAAGCTGGACGCTGTTCTGATTGGGCGCGGCGCCGGTGTAGAACACATTGCGGGAATATTCGAAGCCTTCATACAAGGTCGGATACAGGAGCAGCGCATTGTTGCGCTCGACTACCGGTATCAACGCTTTGCGCGTGCTCGACATATAGCAGCCGAGGATGATGCGAACGCGGTCCTCCAGAAGCAGCCGCTCCGCCAGCGCTTGATAGCGCGCCGGACTCGATTCGGGATCGTAGCCGACGAGCTGCAGCGCCCTGCCGTTGATGCCGCCCGCCGCGTTGATCTCCTCGGCGGCGAGCAAAGTCCCCATGCGCTGGGTATTTTCGATGACGCCCGTGACACCTGTCTGCGAAAACAGCATGCCGACCCGGATTGGTTCTTGTGTGGTTGCTTTCATCAGGCTTGATTAGTTGGCAGGGCGCTTCGAGAGCCCCAGGGTACGAATGATGGCGTACGAATGATGGCGCAGGAGCCGTCGTGCAGGCAATGCGTCGCCTCGGTGCCACATTGCAGCGGCGGCGAAGCGCCGTCGACTCCTGCGATCACCAGTGGCGAACCGGACCCAGCGACGTTCGTGTCGCGCGTTTTCTTGCGGCGGGTACACGCACGGACGCGTGCGCGTACTCGTTGCCCGAGTTGAGGTCTGCGTCAGTGCACGGCGACATTTGTGCGCGGATCGAAACTGGTGCATATTCCAGTCTACCGCACCAGCACTGTGCTACATGCGTTGCAGCATTGACCACTGGAAGCTGTGCGTACAGATTTTTGCACCGCCACTCAAACGGTGCGAACGCGTTATGCCACAGCTATTTGGATATAGCATGTCGCGTCGAACGCGCGCCTGAATGGCGTATGGTCGCGCGTGGGTCTTGTTCTTGCAAACAGCGGTGGTCAGAATCGCGATCTCGCGGCTTTCGTGAGAGTCACGTGGCGGTTGAACAGTTAGGCACTTGCGGGGACAAAGACGTCGCTGCTTGGCTCGAGGCATGGAAGCCCGTTGATCGGGGAGAACCCCGGCCCGCGGGCTTTGTTGTTTGCGCGCTCCATCAGCGTGCCGCAGGGGGAAGTCCACACAGGAAAGGAGTCAGATGAAACTCACGAGACGCAGGTTCATAAAAAGCAGTGCCGCAGTAGCCGCGGCGAGTGCAGTGCCGGCGCCGTTTATTTGGCCGGCCGGCGCGCAGGCGCAAGACGTAGTGAAGGTTGGGATTTTGCATTCGCTCACCGGGACAATCGCCATCGCAGAAGCCTCAGTAGTCGACGCCGAAAAGCTGGCGATCGAGGAGATCAATGCGGCCGGTGGCGTGATGGGCAAGAAGATCGAAGTCATCGTAGAAGACGGCGCCAGCGACTGGCCTACGTTCGCTGAAAAGGCGCGCAAGCTGCTCGAGAAAGACAAGGTGTCGGCGATATTCGGCTGCTACACATCGGCTTCGCGCAAAGCGGTGCTGCCGGTGATGGAACGCTACAAGGGGCTGCTCTACTACCCGACGTATTACGAAGGCCTCGAGATGTCGCCCAACATCATGTACACCGCGCAGGAAGGCACGCAGTCAGCCATTGCCTCTCTCGACTGGCTGTACAAGAACAAAGGCAAGAGTTTCTATCTGATCGGGTCGGATTACATCTGGCCGCGCACCATGAACAAGATCGCCAACCTTCATATCAAGAAGATCGGCGGAAAAGTCGTCGGCGAGAGCTACTATCCCTTAGGCTCGATCGAGTTCGCGTCCGAGATCAACAAGATCAAGGCCGCCAAGCCCGACGTCATCTGGAGCACGGTAGTGGGCGGCAGCAACGTTGCGTTTTACAAGCAGCTCAATGCCGCAGGCATCACGGGCAAGAACCAGGCACTGTGCGCAATGGCGGTTTCCGAAGAAGAAGCCTCCGGCATCGGCCCTGAGAATCTCGAAGGCTTCCTGTCGTGCATGGGTTACTTCCAGAGCGTGAAGAGCGCGACCAACGACAAGTTCGTGAAGGCGTTCAAGGCGAAGTACGGTGCCAATCGCGTGGTCGGCGATACGATGGAGTGCGGCTACATCTCGGTATATCTGTGGAAGCTCGCGGCCGAAAAAGCCAAGAGCTTCGACGTGCCGAAAGTCGTCGAGGCGTCATCCGACCTGGCATTCGATGCGCCGGAAGGCAAGATCAAATTCCACAAGAGCAATCATCACCTGTGGAAGCACGCCCGTATCGGCACGTTCCGCAAAGATGGCCAGATCGACATGGTGTACGAGTCGCCGTTGATCGAGCCGAATCCGTTCCCGAAGTTCTAACTAGCGTTGCACTTGCAATGGGCCCTGCGCATCGATCCTCCTCCCTCGGTTGCGCAGGGCCCAAGCGGTGTCGATGAGTTGCGATAAACGATAGCCGTCATCGACAGCGATGGCCTGAATTTGATGGTTCCTGATTTGCAGAGTGGCGTAACGAGTACTGCGATGTTTTTTTCGATCCGTTTCTGCCTCGAGTGCTTCGGTGATTTCTCACCGATCGCGCTTCCCCATTTCCTGACGTTCCCATGAGCCTAGAAACGTTCGCGATGCAGGCGTTCAACGGCTTGAGCTTGTTTACCATCCTCGGATTGATGGCGATCGGCCTGGCCATCGTGTTCGGCTTGATGGGCGTCATCAACATGGCGCACGGCGAGCTGATGGCTCTCGGCGCCTACACGACGTACGCGACCTCACTGCTGTTTCAGAAGTACATGCCCGGTTTGGCCGAAGTGTATTTTCTGTTCGGCATCGTGCTGGCGTTTGCGGTTACGTTTGCTTTTGGATTTGCGCTCGAGCGCGGATTGATCCGCTTTCTCTATAAGCGTCCGCTCGACACGATGCTGGCGACCTGGGGCGTGAGCCTCATCATGCAGCAGATGTTTCGCCACGTATTCGGACCGAAGGAAGTCGGCGTTCCGACCGTGAGCTGGCTGCAGGGCGCATGGGCGCCGTCATTCTTTCCGGCGGCGTCATTCCCGCTGAGCCGCATCTTCATCATCTGTCTGGCGCTGGTGGTTTTCTTCGCGGTTTTTCTCCTGCTGTTCAAGACGCGCTGGGGTCTGCGCATTCGCGCAGTCACGCAAAATCGCGCGATGAGCGGCGCCGCGGGTATCAATACCGAACGCGTCGACGCGCTGACGTTTGCGCTCGGTTGCGGGTTGGCCGGTATCGCCGGCAGCTCGTTCACGATGCTGGCATCTACAGGTCCGGTGACCGGACAGCAGTACGTCGTCGACACGTTCATTGTCGTCGTATTCGGCGGCGTCGAAAGTCTGCTCGGCACCATGCTGTCCGCGTTCCTGATCGGCGAGTTGCAGTCCACATTCGAATTCCTGATGACCGGCTCGATGGCGAAGGCCTCGATTCTGCTGCTCGTAATCATCGCGCTGTACTTCCGGCCCAACGGTTTGTTCGCATCGAAAGTGAGGCATTGAGAGATGGCTAACGGTGTCATTCCGGCGCCCGCGGCCGCTCCGACGGCGACGCCTTCATCGCGAAGGCTGGGCCCGGCCGATCGGCTGAGCTGGCTTGGATTGCCGATCCTTGCGGCGCTGCTGCTGATTGCGCTGCCGCTCGCTCTGGGCGAATTTCGGCTGAGCTTGGTTGCGAAGTATCTGTGCTTCGCATTCCCCGCAGTAGGCATCGTTTTGATCTGGGGCTACGGCGGCATATTGAGCCTCGGCCAGGGCATGTTCTTCGGACTCGGCAGTTACATAATGGCCATGTTTCTGAAGCTCGAGTCGACCGAGAGCGGCAGCTCGGCGCAGGCGCTGTCATCGTTCTTCGGATCGAACCTGCCCGACTTCATGGTTTGGAACAGCGTCGAAACGCTGCCGTGGTGGTGGGATCCGTTCCATTCCATCTGGTTCACCATTCCGGCAATTATCATCCTGCCCGCGCTGGTGGCATTCGTCCTCGCTTACTTCAACTTTCGCAAGCGGGTCGGCGGCGTGTATTTTTCCATCATCACGTTGGCGCTAGCATCGATCATGGCGATCATGATCATCGGGCAGCAAGGCGTGACCGGGGGCGTGAACGGCATCACCGATTTCAAATCGATACTCGGCATCAGCCTCGAAGCAGAGGGTATTCGTACTAAGCTGTACTTCGTTACCGTAGGTTTTCTGCTGGTATCGCTGGTCGTCGGCAGCTTCATCGTCAAGAGCAGGCTCGGCAAAATTCTGGTCGCGATCCGCGATCGCGAAGATCGTGTGCGTTTTTCCGGCTACGACCCGGCGCTGTTCAAAGCTTTCATTTTTGCCGTCGCTGCTGTGCTCGCCTCCATCGGCGGTGCGCTGTTCACGATACAGGTGGGTCTGGCCTCGCCGTCGCTGGTCGGCATCGTCCCGTCGATCGAGATGGTGATTTACGCGGCGGTAGGCGGACGTCTGTCATTGATCGGCGCTGTCTACGGCGCTGTAGTGGTCGGCGCGGCGAAGACCTACTTCTCGGAAAACTTCGTCGAGTACTGGCTGTATTTCATCGGCGCGCTGTTCATCATCGTCGTCATGTTTTTGCCGCAAGGTTTGGCTGGTCTGGTGGATAAGCTGCGCAGCTTGAGCGGCAAAGGACGCAGCGCGTGAGCCTGATTCTTTCCGTGGAAGACCTGACGGTTTCGTTCGACGGATTCAAAGCCGTCGACGGATTGAATTTCTACGTCGATGAGAACGAGCTGCGTTGTGTGATCGGCCCGAACGGCGCAGGCAAAACGACGCTCCTGGACATGATTTGCGGCAAGACCAAGCCGTCCGCCGGGACGATAAAGTTCAGAAATTATCGCCTCAACGATATGATCGAGTATCAGATCACGCGTGTCGGGGTCGGGCGCAAATTTCAGAATCCGTCGACGTACGAAGATCTCACCGTGCAGGAAAATCTCGAGATCTCGTACCCGAAAAGACGCAGCGTGCTGGGATCGCTGTTCTTTCGGCGTACCGACGAGCTGCACACCAAGATCGAAGCGGTTTCGCTGCAGATCATGTTGAGCGAGCAGCTGCATACCAAGGCGGCCCTGCTGTCG
>JBBRGM010000231.1:0-7317 GCA_038240725.1 Burkholderiales bacterium
GGCGGCCAGCTCGCGAGCACCGGGCACGGCCCGAATCAACTCTGGACCGACACCGTCGGCAACGCTGCAATCAAGGGTGATGTGTCCGGCACGGCCACCGCGCGCAACATGTGGAAGTGGCAGGAGATCCAGGATTACATCTATCCGTTCATCGAGAAGGAAAGTCGCGATCGCAACAAGCCGGTGTGGGTCGGGCTCGAGCAGGTAGTGCCCGGTCATGAGCACGCAAGCACCGGCATCATCGATGGACAGTTGCCCGCGAGCGGATTGGGCAATGCCACGCCGGTTGCGCAATATGAGTACTGCTTCGACCGCGCCGATACCGACACCAGCCGTGGCAATTTTCTCGGCACCAGCCAACCGAACAATTGGGACTGCTCGGTTCTCGGCAGCGTTAACAACGGATTGATCGATCCATCATCGAGAAAAAATCCGAACAACAGCGGCGTCGCCGGTCACTTGAAGACGATCGAAGGCGTGAAGTGGATGCGCGCTAATTACGCCAACACCAGCTACAACATCCCGGCGCATCTGGAGCGCGCAGGCGCATTCGATCCCACCGGCAGCAAAGGCTATAACGTCGAGCATCTACGCGACTACAACAATGCTGCGCCGGCCATTGCGTTCGGGATGGAGTCGATGCCCGGCCATCAAGCCGAAGGCAATCGCGGCAGCTACACCACCGGCGCGGTCGGCGGCGGCACTTTTGGCGGCGTCGGCGTATATGCCGCAGCGATCGGCGGGGTGTGGGATGCGTTGCTCGGCGAGGGGCACAACTGGTTCTTCTTTGCGAGCTCCGACTATCACAACCGCGGTTCGTTCGGCCCGGACTCGCTGGAAAGCACGGCCGATTTCTTTCCCGGCGAGTACACCAAAGATTACGTGTTGGCGCGCACCGGTAGCGGCCCGATCACCACGCAATCAGTCGTCAACGCGCTGCGCAGCGGTAACAGCTTCGTGGCCAACGGCGACTTGATCGACCGCTTAGCGTTCATCGCGTGCGTTTCGTATCCGGGCGTCGGCGCGCGCACCAACACGGCGGTCGAAGCTGCGGCCACGGCCGCTGCCGACAACAATACCGATATCGATATCGCCGGCTGCGCAACGATGGGTGAGAAACTCGTTGTGCGTCCCGGCGCAGACATCATCGTATCGATCGTTGCGCGCGACCCGCAAGGCGTCAACAACTCGCCCTACACGTTCGCCAATCCGTCGCTGTTGTCGGTCGGCATCAGACAGCCGTTGAATACGCCGGTGCTGGATCACATCGACGTCATCGGCGGTAATGTCACCGGCTACGTATTGCCCACCAACGCGACAGCGTACGCCGGGCTCATCGGTTCGCCGGCAGCGAGCAATCCATCGGCCGCGCTGCAAAAGACATTCAACACCAGCAATTGGACGCAGGCGCCAGGCGGCGTTCGCAAGGCAACGTATCGCATTCCCGCGGTCAAGCTGTCGCAGTACGTCCGTTTGCGGGGAAGCAATCTGCCGCCTTCGGTGCCGTTCGAAACCAATGCCGATGGCAACCCCATCAAGGATTTCGACGCAGCCGGAAAAATCCTGTGTAGCGATCCGGCGTGCCCGGCGCACATCACCACGGTGTCGGGCGTGAAGTATTCGAGCAATGACATCGCGGCCTGGGCTGATCTGTGGTTCTACAGCAACCCGATTTTCATCGAGGTACAGGGATCGACCAAGGTTGCGGGCATCAAGTAAAGATCGGATGCCGGCGGCGATCTGCAGGCCTAGCTCAGGTCACTGTGGATCGCCTGCCGCTCCGCCATTGCAAGCGGGTAGATGAATTTCCCGCATACATTCTCGTATCGAACAGGAAAACTCTCATGAAGCTGATGAAATCACTGCTGGCTGCTGCCGTGCTCGCCACTGCGTTGCCTGCTTTCGCCGCAACACCGATCACACTCGACTTCGAAGGCGCACCGAGCTTTGCGTCGATCGGAGATTTCTACAACGGCGGCGCCGGCGTCAACTACGGCGCTTCGTTTACCGACGCCGCTCTGGGATTGGCCAACGACGCACTCGGCCCGTACTTTTCGCACGCACCGACACCGGGAACTGTGATGTTCGCGAGCGACGCGACGGCGACCCTTAACATCGCGAGCGGCTTTGCAACCGCGCTGTCGTTCTACTATTCAGCATCTTCGTCCGCACTCGACGCAATAAAAGTCTATTCCGGACTAAACGGCACAGGCAGCCTGCTAGGCACGATCGACCTTACTCAGAACGCGCAATCGAACGGCTGCTCGGATTCTCCTTTGTGCAACTGGCAGAAAACGACGCTGGATTTCGCCGGCGTTGCAAAGTCGGTCAGCTTCGGCGGCAACGCAGGCAATGTCGCGTTCGACAATATCTCCATCAACGCGGTACCGGAACCGTCGACGTACGCGCTGTTGGCCCTGGGACTTGTGGGTGTCGCTGCGGCAATGCGCCGGCGCAACGTTTAAACCGTATCGAACTGCAATTGCACGAAGCGCCGGCGAGCGGATAACTCGCCGGCGTTATTTCGAGAATCGTACGGTGTAGCCCCAGGAATCGAGCGCATCGGGAATCGCATTGAACGCGATCGATATGCGTTGCGCACCTCGATTTACCGGTACCTCATGCAACAGATAGCTGGGGAACAGCACCATATCGCCGGGCGCAGCTTCCGGCATGATGAATTTTCCGGCGTTGAACGGTCCCATCGTCGCGTTCGTATTGGTGTTGTTGAAAATGAACTCGCTGCCGCCGGGACTTTTCGCGAACACCGTCGTTGCGGACGGATGCGATGGCGTCAGATAGAGCACGCCGGAAATAAAGCTGTTGGCGTGGTTATGCAGCGACTGGTGGCCGCCGGTCTCGAGAATATTCACCCACATTTCCTTGATCGACCACGCCAGCGCCTCGCCGAACAAGTGCTCGCCGAATGCGACGAGCTTCGGCGCGATGCGCTTACTGGCTTGCAACAGCAACTCCTCCGATTCGGGAACGAGCAGCTCGGTGTGCACGAGCAGGTTGGATTTCGCGTTGGTATTTTTCGCGGCAGTCCTGAACTGCCGCAGCAGTGCGTCGATGAGTGTCCGGTCCAGCAACCGCTCCACGCGCATGAACGGCGTCGGAAATAGACCGATGACTTCATCCACGACGACTCCTTTCGTATCTGGCTGCGGGCGATGCACAACACAAGCGCAGCGGTGTCGAGCAAACGCGGCTCGGCGTTGATCGGAAGCCAGCGACTATAGGTGGGATTTATTACAACTTGGATGATGCGAGGAGGCGCAATCGCTCTTGCAGTTTCTTCGCACGTGAGCAGAGCGCTTCGCCATAAACAAGGCGGTGACCGAAATCACCGCCTTTCTTATTTCACAGCCTAGTCTTAACGATCAATACAGCGCGATCGGATTTCCCGGAGAGCCGGTGCCGCCGATGATCTTGAGCGGCGCCCAGACGAACGCGAACTCATAAATCTTCGCGTCGACCAGCGGTTTGAGATCCAGGTTTTCGATATTCCAAATGCCGCGCCGCGTCTGCATCTCGGTGTGGCAAGGCACCACGTAATCCGTGCCCTGTTCGCCCGAGGGTTGCGCATCGTTCGCGGAAGTATCGCCACCCATCAGTGCGATGTCTTTCGACGCCATGTACTCGCACGCGCTGATGCCGAAACCAGGCTCGCCGGCGCCGAACTCGATGCGCGCCTTCGCGCGCTCTGCCGTCGTCAGCTTCTTATAAACGCTGTTGCCCCAGATGTCGCCGTGGCCGGTATGCAGAAACACGCAATCGCCGGGTTGCGGCTCGGCAATGCCCTGCTTTTTAATGATGGCCTTGACGTCATCTGCAGTGACGATGCCGGGATCGCCCGGCTTCTGCGGAATCGGCAGCCGCTCGACGTTACGATAGCTCGCGGCATCCAGCACGATCGCTCGGCATACGAAGCCGAGCTCACCGACATTCTCGACGCCATTGGGTCCCATGCCGACCGCACGTCCGCCGGGCCCGCGCTCATACGATGCCGGATACATGCGGCCGTTGTACATGAACAGACCCTTGGTCGTGTTGACCGCGATGTGACCGGGGCCGTCGAACTGCGTGCCGACCTGGCCGATTTCAGTTGCGACATATTCGTCGTGATAGGCCATTGCATTCTTGCCGAACGGACCTGCATTCGGGGTTCCGGGCAACACCATCGACCAGCTGCGCAGGCCGACCATTGGAATTTCCCGGTGGTAATACTTGCCTAGCGTCACCGACTTGTATTGCTTGATCACGCCCAGCGCACGCTTGATGTTGGCGGCACTCTTCGTATGATTCGACGAACCCGCCGAATCGTCCTTGCCCCACTTGGTCGGTGCCCAGTTTTCTTCGAACGGCTTATCGCTCGTCTGAGCTAGCGCTACGGCTGTGCTGCCTAGGCACACCGCAGCGACGACTGCATTTAGAAGTCGCAATTTCATCGCAATTCTCCTACCCCATCGTTTTCGTGGACAGGCCTGTCGTTGCAGACCTGTGCGAACAGGTTGGGATCTTCCGCTCGAAAAAACACGGGCGATCCGCTCCTCGCGCGCACATGACAGCACAAACGTAAGCCGACTGCAAGGTCGCTGCTGTGCGCGCTTGATCGAGGGACAGCACGGCGAGTGCATCGGTCCTGTCTGACATCGAGGACCGATGCAACGACTACAGCGTCTCAATCGTCATCGTGGTGACGACGATGATGGTGATCGCCGTCATCGTCATCAGGCACGCCGATGAGCGGCGCGTTATGACGAAATTGATTGAAGTCGAACGCCGACATCAGATCGCCGATGGCCGGGGTGTTGTGCGGCTTGTAGCCGCCCGGCGCTTGCACCGGGTTGGGCAGATTGTCGCGGCTGCGGCTGGAGAGCGGATTGAGACCCCAATTGCGTTCGATGAATTTCAAAATGGACGCATGGTCATAATAGGTGTGATCGACGAAACCTTCCTTTGCATACGGCGATACGATCACGAGCGGAATACGCGTGCCGTCGCCGAAGAAATCGACCGGCTGCACGTAGCCGGAATCGTAATAGCCGCCGCCTTCGTCCTCGGTGAGAATGATGGCGGTCGATTCCCACAGCTTGTGCTTGCGGTGAACGATATTCACCAGGTCGGTCACGAAGTTCTCGTAGTTCGACACCAGCGAATTGGCGGGATGCCCGGCCATGGTTTCCAGCGGACGCACGTAAACAACCGAAGGCAGCGTGTCTTCCTGTATATCGGTGTATAGCGCAGAGATATCCTGGAGGTTCGCACGCTTCGATGCGTCGGTCATTACCGAAGTAAACGCGATAAGCGGATCGCAGATGCCGCAGTATTCCGAGGTCGGCTTGCTGCCGTCGCCGCGGCCGCCGGAGTAATACTTCCACGAGACGCCTTTCGCCGCCAGCGCATCGGCAATCGTCGGCAACGTCGCGGGTTGCGGCGGCAGCGTGAAGGGCGAAGCGGTTCTATCGACCGGCGTGCCATCGGGTTTGTATCCGAGACCGTAATTGTTGACCAGATAGTAGTGGCCCGGTGCGCAATTTGGCGGCACGTGCAAGGTTGCGAGATAGTTGGCGATGGCCGCGACGCCGGGCTGCGCTGCATCCGCGCAGTTGACGTACGAGCCGCCGGAATAACCATCCTCCGTATACCAGTTGGGATTTCCCGCGACGGATTGCGGATTCGGATTCTCGATCTGGCTCACGTTCGTGCCGAGAGCGGTCACGCTGGTCGGCGGCGTGGCTGCGCTGCCGTTGATGTTGTAGAACCCGGCATCGCCGGTGACCAGCGCAAGAAAGTTGGCGCCGGTGCCGCCCATGATGGCCTGATGATAGTTATCGCCGATGACGTAGTGGCGTGCCATTTCCTGGAAGAACGGCGCATCGCCTGCCTGCATATTGTAGAAGCCCATCGCGAGTGCGCCCTGCACGGTATCGTCCACGAAATCGCCCGCGGTATGATTGCCGGTGCCTGCCGTTTCCGCGACCCACACGAATAAATCGTGGCGGCCGGTGCCGATCTGCTGCCACATCTGGAAGAAGCGATGCACCGGATCGCCGACGAACGCATCGTATGGCGCGTACTTGCTGATCTGAAATGGACCGTTGTTGAGATGCGCCGGAAAGCGCTTGTCGACGATGCCTTGCGGCTGACCGGTAGCGTACGTCGTGTTGGGCACCGGCAGCTTCGCATACGGCCCCGCGCGATGCGGATCGATCGAATAGGTGCCGTTCTCGGTGGCAGTCATCTGCGCTGCACGCGAGAAGTTCGGTCCGGGCTGGCCATTCTCATCGACGATGCCTTGCGACCAGACATTCTGGATGGTTTGTCCATGCCGCGGACGGTACGTCCCAAAGATGTTGTCGAACGTGTGGTTCTCGCCGACGACGACGATGACATGCTTGATCGGCGTGGTCGAATCTGCCAGCGCATCGGCAGCAAACGCCCCCGCCACCGCACAAGCGATTCCCCCGGCTGCGCAAAGCTTCAGCAGGCTTACTGTATCCATTG
Organism: Burkholderiales bacterium; assembly: GCA_038240725.1. Classification (GTDB taxonomy): domain Bacteria; phylum Pseudomonadota; class Gammaproteobacteria; order Burkholderiales; family SHXO01; genus SHXO01. Next base: position 6,511 of record JBBRGM010000231.1, read on the forward strand.
GTTTGGTTCCTCAGTAGTCGAATGACAAGCGACAAGCTCGATAGCGCCGACGGCCGGACGCTCGCAGTGTTTTTAAGCGCGGCTATTCGGCTGCGGCAATTCTGATGGAGGCGTGTTGCGCGACGGTGTTCGCGCAACAGAGGAAATGGGGTCGATCGGCTTACGCGCGCTGAATGTTTCGTGACAACGCCGTAAGCGTAGCGTCAGTGTTTGTCGCGGCAGCAAGGCAGGCAAAAGAAGAATTTGGGCAAAACCGATGTGCGGGGTTTCCGAATCGGCGTGCAATCGAAGAACGCCCCTCTACCGATCGCAACGTATCTGCTCGAATTTGCGTCACCGCACGCTCGGACATTTTCGAGCGCGCCGATCGAGTTGCTATCGGCATCGCAGCGCTACGGCGAGACTTGACAGACCGACGCCGAGAAGCAGCATCGTTCCGGCCTCAGGCACGACATCGGGTTGTGACAGACTATATGTTGGTTACGGCGCCGTACGCCGCGCGACGTCAGATCAGATCATCGCAAAAGAAATTTCCTGCACAGCGGCACGCGTGTCACCGGCTCGACGGATAGCAGCTTGCCGTCCGCATAGACATCGAACGTATGCGAATCCACCTGAATGTCCGGCAGCGCATCGTTGTGGATCATGTCCTTTTTGCTGAGCTTGCGGACGCTGGTAATCGGCAGCATCGGCTTCTGCACATCCAGCTTGCGCGCGACGTCGTTGTCGAGTGCAAGCTGACTGACGAACGTCGCAGACAACCAGTTCTTCGCACGGCCGAGTGCGCCCCACATCGATCGTTGAACC
>JBBRGM010000232.1:0-7314 GCA_038240725.1 Burkholderiales bacterium
AGTTTCCGTCCGCTTTCGACGTGCATGAACCAGCGAATGCCGACGATGCGGTCAGGCTCAACAACGCGACAACAAAAATTCTCCCGAACATCAGCTGCACCCGTACGGCGGTTGCGAGGCCGGATTGCCGGCGGGGTCGCGACAATAGGCGACGCGCGCCGACACCTGGCGCTCGACCTGGCCGACGCCCGCGCCGTAGGTTGCCGTGGCTCTGAGTTGAAACACGCGAATGTTGCGGGCGGATTCGACGAAGTCGGCGCATGAGCATTGCAGCGTGACGGCGATGCCGGCCAACACCGTTCCTGTAAATGGATTCGACGGCAGCGTGCTCGATGTCGGTGACGCCGCCGTTGGACATGTGCTGCCCGATGCGCTCGGACAATTCGGCATTGCCGCAGTACCGGACGTTGCGGTCGCGTTGAGCGGATCCAGAACGCTGTACGCGCCCCAGTCGAGACCGGCGCGCGCGGCTTGATAGGCGCGTGCGCCGCTGACGTCCCGCGCGTGGCTGGTCTCAGCCTGCGTCGTGAATAACGTGATGCCGACCGCCAACGCAGCCAGCAGCACGAGAATGAAGATCGCGCCGACCAGTGCGAATCCGCGTTCGCGTATCAGGCTAGGGTGTGTTATCGACATGGACCTGATGGAGAAGACTGATGGTTTCGTTTTGACTGAGCAGCGTGATCCACGCGGAGAGCAAGTTGTAGCGCTCGGATACGCCGCTCGCATAAGCAAATCGCGGTGGCACGCTGCCCGCCACCACCGCCGGACACGTCACGTTCAGCGCCAGCGGCAGCTTGCTCGTCGCGGTGGATAGCGGCGCGGCGGTGAGGCTGGTCGGCTGCGCTGCCTGGCGCGTGTAACCGGAGATGCGCCACAGCGTGCCGGTCGTGCCATCGCATGCAAACGTCACCGGCGAGGCCGCGATGATGAACACGCGGCGCGTCGGCGAGCCGCCCGACGGCTGAAACACGGTACTGGCGAAGGTGAGCGTATTGCTCGAGGTCCCGGCGCCGCTCACCGCGGTGAGGGTCGCGAGTCCGTGTCCGCAATAGGCGCTGTACAGGCCGGCCGTCGTCGGCGCGCAATCCGCACCGCTGTTGTTGTACGTGTTGAATACAGCGACGAGGTCGGAGCCGGTGGCGACCTGCGCGTTGGTCAACATGTCGCCGAGTGTCGAGAAACCGGTACATCCGGCGGCGAAACAACTGTCGTCGGAGATGTAGCGTCCGCCGGTTTTCATCGGCAGCAATTCGAGGAACAATCCGTTCGGGCTCACGCGTACCGAGTTCGGCAATGCCAGACGCACGTCGCGAGCGATGCGGCGCAATGCGGTGTCCGCGGTGTCGGACATCGCGGCACGTGCAGCGCTGCTGAAATAGCCTTCGATCGGCCGCTGCATGAACACCGCCACCGCGCCGGCGATCACGCCCATGATCACCATCACGGAGATCATCTCGATCAGCGTAAACCCGTGCGATTGGCGCTGCTGCATGGAGTCGGTGCTCAATCGACGAGATTCGGCGAGTGCCGAAAACGAAAACCGGTGAGCGTCACCGCATTGCCGTTGCCGGTAACGGTGACATCGATGCGGAGCACGTCGGTGTTGGCGAGGCCGAATCGCGAGCCGATTTGACTGATGCTGACTGTCGCGCTGTAACCGCTCAGCCGCGAGCTCGCCTGCTGAAATACATCGGTCAGGCTGCCGTTCATCGCGAAGTTGTTGTAGTCGGCGACGTTGTCGAAAAATGCCGGTCCGAAGCGCGACTCGCCTGCGCCCCAGTTGGCCGGGGTATCCATCGACTGCGCGGCGGTGCTGCAACCGGCGGAGCTGGTCGCGGTGGCTGCGGCGGTGTCGCTCGGATCGCAGTAGGTAAACGGTTGCAGCTCGACTTCTTCGAGCAGGGATTCGGCTGCGGCCAAAGCCTGCTTGCGGACCATTGGGTCGGAGCTGTGCTGTGCGCCCATGTTGATGGCGGCCAGCACGCCGGCGAGGCCAACGCCGACGACGACGATGAACATCAGCAGCTCGATCAAGCTGAAGCCGCGCGGCGCGCGTTGCGGATCAGTGAATATAGCCGGTCTCCCCTTCCACCTTGATCGCCGGAAAACCCGCGACGGTGACGGTCACCACGGTCGACGCGCGGCCGAGCGGGTCGAACTGAAACGCACTGGCACTCGAGGTAATCGTCGTGGCTTTGACGCAGGTCTGATTGGTCGCAGCGCACGCAGCGTCCGGAGAAGGCAACGCCAGCGCCGTTACGAACGGGCAGGAGCTACCGAACGGCGTCGTGGTCGATTCCGGCGGATTGCCGTCGATGGTGAGCGTTACCGCCGTGGACGAAACCGCGACGCATGCGTAGCGCCGCCGGGCAATCGCCGACTTCCGCGCGTAGGTTAGGACCGAGACAACCTTGTCGTACTCGACGCGTTGTTTGACGACATTCATGCCGGTCAAGTTGGGCATTGCCACCACCGCCAGAATAACGACGATCGCCATGACGGTGATGAGCTCGGTGAGGGTGAAACCTCGAGCCGGTCTTAGCATCGTGCTGCCGGTTATGCTGTGGCGGCAACCTCGGTGTGCATACCGCGAGTTCATTGGGCTGACTTCATGGTTTTGTTCCGGACGGACCCAAGCGTTATCGGCGGAGAACGCTGCGGAGTTGAGTGCAAATTACACTCTAGCCACAATGCCAGGCGCGCGGCGTATCCCGCGGGCGTCGCCGCTCTTCGAGAAGATGCCGCGACAGGCAGCACGGCGGGCCGGTAAGATGAGCGTCGTGAAGCCATCACGCACAGCAATCGGTTACGCGCATCGACTGGTGCTGTACTGCCTGCTGATACTGGTACCGGTTGCGCAGCAGGCGGCGCTTCGCTGCTGTCTGCCCTGCGTTCTCGGCCAGCACGAAACGCGCGGGCCGTCGGCGCAAGGTCAGCAGCCGGGTCACCTGTCATCGGAGCCGGCGTGCGAAACGTGCGGCTCGTGCGGCGACCTGGTCGCCGCTCTGCCATCCGCTGTGCCTGTTGTTGCGCTAGCTCAGCCGGAACGCCTGCAAGCAATCGAGCTGCTGCAATCGCAACGGCCGATCTCGGTGTTTCGCATCCCTTCCAGAGCACCGCCCGCCCTCGCTTAGCTGATCGATATAAGCGTCGATTCGAAGCCGGCGGGCATCGACCCAGCCGGACAAATCAGCACGGGGGAGGGGTCCATCGTGAATCACGATTGCCATCGTCATGGCCGCAGCCGAGCCGTGCGGCTTGCCGTTTTGTTTGCCTCGCTGATGTCGTTTGCGGTGTGCGCGCAGACGAACGGCGACATCGCCAGGCCGCGAGCCATCGCGCAAAACGCGAGCGGCTCGCCGCAGCAGCCGATCGAGATCAGAGCCGATCCGGTCGAAATCGCAGCCGAGCGTTTCGATAAGGCGCGCAACGCGTTGTCGCCGCGCACCGGTACCAGCCAATTCGTGTTCGATCGCGCCGAGATCGCCGCGCTGCCGCTCGGCGACGCCACGCCGATCAATCAGCTCATGCTGCAGGCGCCGGGTGTGGTGCAGGGCGATTACGGCGAGTTGCACGTTCGCGGCGAGATGATGCAGCCGCAATATCGCATCAACGGGATCATCGTTCCGGAAGGCATCAGCGGCTTCGGCCAAGTGTTCGATGCTCGTTTCGCCGAGCGCATCGAATTCATCACCGGGGCGCTGCCGGCGCAATACAACTACCGGACCAGCGGTGTCGTCGACATCTACACCAAGCAGCGGTTTCAGAACGGCGGCGAAATCGGCATGACGGGCGGCAGCTATCGCACGATCAATCCATTTGTCGAAGTCAGCGGCGCCAAAGACCGCGCGACCTATTACTTCACCGGCAGCTACTCGAGCAGCGATGCCGGCATCTTGTTTCCAACCGGCGATCGACAGGCGATTCACAACGACACGACGCAGACGAAAGGCTTTGCGTACGTGTCGTTTCTGCCGACCGACGAATCGCGGGTGAGCGTGATTCTCGGCGCGGTGCAGGCAAATTTCGAGATCCCGAACGTGCCCCGACAGACGGCGACGTTTCCGCTCGATGGCGTGAACGAGTTTCCGAATCTCCCGTCCACCGCGCTCAATGAGCGCCAGCGCGAGATCAATCGCTATTCGATTCTTTCGTACGAAGGCTCGCGCGGTACCCGGCAAGATTACCAAGTCGCCTTGTTCACGCGCTACTCGAGTGTGCTGTTCGACCCGGATCCGATCGGCGATCTGATCTATCGCGGCATCGCCTCGCGCGTCGAGCGCAAGAGCGTGGCAAACGGTGTGCAGGTCGATTCCGGTCTGGGCGGATCGGAACGGCACACGCCGCGCGCGGGCCTGACGTACACGCGCGAGCGCGCGGACAGCAACAACGACTCGCAGGTGTTTCCGGCCGACGCCAATGGTCAGCAGGTCCCCGGCGCGCCATTCGCGGTCGTCGACGCACGTACTGTCATCGGCAATCTGCTCGGCGTCTACGCGCAGGACGAATGGCGTATATCCGATCGGTTCACGCTCAACTACGGCGGGCGCTACGATTATCTGGACGGATTGACGCAGGCCGATCAATTCAGTCCACGGCTCGGTGCGGTGTTCCAGTGGACGCCGAGCACGGCGCTGCACGCGGGATATGCGCGCTACTTCAATCCGCCGCGTCTGGAACTGGTCGGGCCCGACACCATCTCGAAGTTTGCCAACACCACCAATCAGCCGGAAGTCCAGCAGTCATCGCCGGTCGTGCCCGAGCGCATTCACTACATCGATGCGGGCGTGACGCATCGATTCACGCCGGCTTTCAACCTCGGCCTGGATGCGTACGCGAAATACGCGAAAGACCTGAACGATTTCGGACAGTTCGGGCAGGCCCTGGTGTACTCGCCGTTCAACTGGTCGCAGGCGCGCATTTACGGTATCGAGCTAACCGCGCACTATCAGAGGAATAAATTCTCCTGCTATATGACCGCGGCGGTTTCGTGGGCACGCGCGAAAGGCATCGCGTCGGGGGAATTCAACTTCGGGCGCGAAGAGCTCGACTACATCAATAACAATTGGGTGTATGTCGATCACGATCAGCGGCTCACGTCCTCGGCGGGCGTGGCATATCGTCTCGGCGCGGTGCACTTGCTGGCCGACGCGATCTTCGGCAGCGGCATGCGCAGCACGCCGGACGGCGGCACGCCGAACTCGGATCATCTGCCCGGCTATGTGCAGGTCAATCTCGGCGTACAGCGTGAGTTCGCCACGCGCTGGCTCGGCAAGCTCGATACCCGGCTGAGCCTGCTCAACGTGTTCGACCGCGTGTACGAGATTCGCGATGGCACCGGCGTCGGCGTGGGTGCGCCGCAGTTCGGTCCGCGGCGATCGCTGTATGCGACGGTCGCGGCGAGCTTTTAAACGTGCTGTCGATGCAGGAAATTACGTCACAATACCGTCGTCTTCATTCGAGAGCGCGTATGCCAATCTCATTTGCCTGCCTGCAATCCGGTCGCACCGACCGACCGAAGCGATGCCGCGCCAGGCTCGCAGCAGAAATTGTTCTGGTGCTGCAGACCGCGTTGTACGTCGCCGTTTGCATCGCCGACGACGAAGCCGTAGTCCCGATCAAAGCAATTGCGGCTTCCGGCATGCCGGTCCCCGGCGGCGGTACGTTCGATCGCTTCCACGTCGAGGGACAGCCGGCGATCACGCCGGTGAACGATCGCGGTCAAGTCGCGTTCTTCGCAACGCTGGCTCGCGCACGCGCGAGCGAAGGCATGTTCCTCGGCGATGGCCGCAAGATCGAAGTGATTGCGCTTACCGGCGGCGCGGCGCCCGGCGGTGGGAAACTGGCGAGCTTCGCGTCGCACCCGGTGCCTTCGCTGAATCGTGCGGGCGCGGTCGCATTTACCGCTTCGATCGCCGGTGGCAAAGCGAGCGAAGGATTGTTCCTGTTCAGCAGGCAGCGCTTGCGCGCTATCGCGCTGTCGGGCAGTACGGCACCCGGCATTCCCGCTGGCGCGTTCGGCGAATTTCAGGCGCCGGCTCTCAATGACAACGGCGACGTCGTCTTCCTGGCCGGCGTGCGCCGTGGACGCGATACGTTGGAAGCAATCTATCTCTACCAGGCAGGTAAGCTCCGCAAGATCGCGGCGGCCGGCGATGCTGCGGCAGGCGGCGGCAATTACGTTGCTTTCGGCGTTCCGGCGATGAACAACAAAGCCGAGATCGCATTTCCCGCGGTGATCGATGACGGGCCGGTGTCGGGCGGTATCTTCATCGCATCTGTAGGCAAAATGCGAATGGCCGTCGGCGCCGGGACGGCTGAACCGCACGGCGGCATTTTCTCGCAGTTCTCGGATCGAGTCGGCATAAACAACGCCGGTACGATTCTGTTCAATGCGGTGCTCAAGCTGGGGCCGGTAGTGCAAGCGTTGTTCGTCGTCCGTGATAATGACGTTCGGGTAGTGGCGGCCGTGGGCCAGGTGCCGGCGGGCGCCAGCCGTTTCTCGGCGCTCGGGCCCTGGCCGGGCCTGAGCGATGACGGCACTGTCGCATTTATCGCCGCGGCCGATGATGCATCGGGCGCGGTCGGCTTGTACCAAGCAGACGTGCGAGAGATGAAACGGCGCGCTGCAATCGGTACGCCGCTCGCCGGCGGAGGCACTCTCGCATCGTTCCCCTTGTATCCGGCCGTTGCGAGCAGTCCGAACGGGACGATTGCGTTCTCGGTCGTCGGCGAGGGAGCCGGGGAAAGCTTCGAGGCGATTCTGATTGCGCCGCCGGTTGGGCGTTGATGCTGCCGAGCGGCGTGCAATCAATTCATGTCGGACGGCGGATACTCGCGGAACACGTTCATCGGCGTAATCAAGATATGCCTGGTCTTGGTTTGCGCCGGTACTGTTTCGCCGCGTACGATGCGAAGCGCGAGCGGAATGACGTCGTACCCGTAGCGATCGATGTAATAAGCCACCGAGCCCAGCACGATGCTGCCGCGGTTGTCGAAGCTGATCTCTTTCTTCTCGTGCATGCCGCCGTGAATCGAGCGATCGAGCCCCTGGCTGACGATCACGCAATCATCGGAGCGGCCGGCTGCTTCGATAACTTCATTGGCGTTGATGGCGCTGCGGTCGTCGAGCGCTGCAACCAGGATTTTCTGGCCCTTTTGCGCGGTGAGAAATGCGCCGAGGTTCTTCTCCATTCGCTCGGCGTTGTCGGCCTCGATGCGCGTGATCGCGATCTTGGGCTTGCTGCGTTTTAGCCCTGCCGAAATGCCTTTGACGCGGGCGTCGGTTAATTCTGCCGGCACTGTGCCACC
>JBBRGM010000233.1:0-7288 GCA_038240725.1 Burkholderiales bacterium
GGCGCGCCGAATGTGTCGGGGCCAAAGACGATGTCGCGGAAATAATTGGCATTCTGATAGGAAGTCGTCTGAAATGCGCCAGGCGTTCCATAAACGCCGTTATTGCCATCCGCAATTGAGCTGACGTTCATATTTACGGTCGACGTGGCCAAGCCGCTCGGCGTAACGGGAAAGTAAGCACGGATGTTCACCGACACCGTGTACGTAGTGTTGGCTTGCACTGCCAGTGGGGTTTCCAACGGCTGCTGCTGCCATCCGGAAGCAGTTTCCGAAGTGAACGCCGTGGAGGCGAGTAAGGTGCCGTTAGCGGACCAGATCTTACCGATGTGTGTGCCCGAATCGCTGGGTGACTTCCAATAGCGAATGCCGGCCAATTGCCCTGATCGCGCTAGCCGGAATTTCATCCCAAGCTCATACGGGGCACCGTCGGTCGCGTTGGTGAGTGCCGGGATTTGCGTGGTGAATAGCGACTCTTGTATGGGTAAGGAATTTGATACCGCCAACACCGCCAAAGCGCTGGCGAGTCCGGGCGAGGACGCGCTCACGGATGCAGACCCTGCCGAACTTGCAGTGAAAGTAGACGTCGCAATGCCATTACTTGGTACCACTGGAGCGGCGGGATTAAATGACCCCGCGACGCCGCTCGCGGCAAAAGTGATTGGAGAAGTGGCCGCGATAACCGTATTTCCCGCTGCGTCCTGTACCGTCGCCGTGTAACTGACCAGATTACCGATCTGCGAATTCGTATTGGCGGGCGTTAAGGCAAGCTTAGCAGGCGCGCCTGCCGCGTCGGGCACGAACACCACGTCACGGAAGTAGTTGCTGTTTTGAAAAGCGCTCGCTGGAAACGCGAAGTGGTTGCCAAATACACCATTATTTCCGTCGGCGACGGAGCTGATACCACCGTTTACGATTGAGCTGACCAACCCGCTTTGGGTGAATGGATACCGGCTGCCGATATTCACCGACACGACGTACACAGTGTTGGCCTGCACCGCGATTGGAGTCGCCAGGTTTTGTTGTTGCCAACCTGCTGCGGTTTCGCCATTGAACGTCACTGAGCCAAGCAGTACACCGGTGGAGGACCAGATGCGCCCCACGTGCGTTCCTGTATCGCCGCTTGCTTTCCAATAGCGCACAGCAGTGATCGATCCTGAGCGTACCAGCTGGAACTTCATTCCCATCTCATAGGGCACGCCGTCTGCGGCGCTCGCCACGACCGGAGTTTGCGTGGTGAACAGCGATTGCGAAGAGCCGTTTGACGGAGTAGACACGACCAGCGTAGCCGTAGCGCCAGTCAGCCCACTCGCCGACACGGTAATGGTTGCGGTTCCTGCTGTGGCGGACGTGAAACTAGAGGTTGCGCTGCCCCCGATGGGTGAGACGGGGGATGCGGGATTGAAAGAGCCGGCCACACCGCTGACCGAAAAGCTGATCGATTGGGTCGCGGTAGTTACCGGATTTCCATCCGCGTCTTGGATTGTCGCGGTATAGGCGACTGCCGTGTTGGTCTGCGCGCTCGCACTGACAGGCGTCAGCATCAGCTTGACGGGAGCGCCGATTTCGGCAGCTACGAAAACGATATCTCGAAAGTAGTTGCTGCCTTGGTAGCTGTTGGTCGGAAATGCCGATGGGCTACCGTAGACACCATTGCCACCGTCGGCGACGGAGCTGATGTCGCCATTGACGATTGGGCTGGAGAGTCCGCTAAGGGTGAGAGCAAAGTTGCTCGCGACGTTGACCGATACGGTGTAGATCGTGTTGGCTTGCACCGCGATTGGAGTCGCCAGGTTTTGTTGTTGCCAACCTGCTGCGGTCTCGCCATTGAACGTCACTGAGCCAAGCAGTACGCCGGTGGAGGACCAGATGCGCCCCACGTGCGTTCCTGTGTCGCCGCTCGCTTTCCAATAGCGCACAGCGGTGATCGATCCTGAGCGTACCAGCTGGAACTTCACCCCCAGCTCATAGGGCACGCCGTCGGAAACATCGGCGACGGCAGGCAGTTGGGATGTGAACAGCGACTGAAACGTTTGCGCGCGAGCCGGCGTGAAGAAACTGAAGCAAACGAACGCTGCAGCCAATAACCAGCGCCAGTCGGCGCTGCGCTGTACACACACCCGACTGGATCGGATAACCCGCATGAATAGTTCCTTGCTGTTGTTTCGGTAGGCTCTACATCAGCGAGGATGCAGCTTGAGAGACGGGCGACTACATGTGTCGCCACGTGATAGTAGAAACTGTACCGCTCACGGTCGCCAGAATTTCAACGACAATGCAAAAAGCATTATCGCCGTCAGCAAATTCATGAGATCACTAAGCCCGGTGTTTGCCTGAATGGGAATTCGCGGCGTTATTCGTCGAGTCGTCCGGTACGTACGCCAACTGTGCGCAATGTCTGGATCGGCGGTGATTACCGGATGAGACTTACAACGACTCGATAAACCTCACCAGAGCAGCGCGCTCCCCCTTAGACATTGCGCGAAACGCGCCACGCGACTTGGCTGCTTGCCCGCCATGCCACAAGACTGCTTCCGCGATGTTGCGCGCGCGACCGTCGTGCAGCAGATCAGTATGGCCGTTCACTGTACGCAGAAGACCAATTCCCCATAGCGGGGCTGTACGCCATTCGCGACCGGTAGCTTGAAAGTCGGGGCGGTTATCGGCAAGTTCGTCCCCCATGTCGTGTAACAAGAGATCGGTGAAGGCGTGAAAGGTGATGTTGCGCGTAGCACTGACCTCCGACGTCTCACCGGTCTGTAGTGCCGGCACGTGGCAGACGCTACATTGAGCCTGCATGAACAAAGCTTCTCCGCGCTCAATGGTCGAGTCCCCCGGGTTGCGCCGCTCAGGTACTGCGAGGCCCTGCAAGTACAAAGTGATATTTGCTAAGCGGCTTTCTGCAACTTCCGGACGGTAGTTGCCGCTGCAACCGGTTTCTCCACTGCACCTGGTTGAAGACGGTACGTGCAGGCAATCCTTTTGTGCGCTCGGGCAATTGTCCTGTCCGAATATCATGCTTGTTGCGCCGATGTCTGCCAGAAAAGCGGCGGCGATCTGCTGTCGTAGGCTCGGTTGATTCGCTTTCCAGCCGAAACGGCCTACTGTCTTTCGTTCGTTCTCGTAATCCCATACGTAGTTTGGAGTCCCGCGTTGGTCGACCGGTTGCGACGCGGCGAGCCGCAGAATCGTGGCTTCGGGTACGGATTCCAACAACCCCATTCCGATCATTGCCGGTGCGATGCGGGCGGATGTCATGATGCCCGGCGACAACGGACCGAAATTCAGATCTTCGAAATAAAGGTTCGGCACACGTAACGCGACACGCTCACCATCTTCGAAGGTAGCATCACGTGAAGAATACGTAACCACGACCCGTCCTTCGGCAGGCACCCGATCGTGGGTGCCGCGATTTTGTAATTGATCGCCGTAAGTTGGATCCGGCTGTGGCGCGCCTTGTTTGGTTTGTCCCGCAACGCTCAACCGGATGACGAGCCCACGCTCGGCATCCGCGCCATTCTGAGGTGCGCTCGCGCGCCCATTGGAGACATGGCATTGTGCGCAGCGATTTTCATTGAATGTAGGGCCGAGGCCCCAGACGCCCGAGGGATCTGGCGCCACCACCCACGATTCGTTGAACTGCGACTTGCCTGCAGCCCACTTTTCGGCTTGTTGTTTATTAAGCGCGGAGACGGGAATCGCGAATGCGTTGGCGCCCCACTCCGAAGTGGTGAAACCGCCCGGGGTCGGAACTGTTGGCGCGATGCTATCGGAATTCGCAGGTGCTTCACATGCAATCCAACACACCGTAGCCAAAACAATTTTTCGTAGTCCCTCTGACACGATTCGCATGTTCACTCTGCATGTTTTTGAGATGACTCGATGTCTAAGGGCCACATCAGATTTTCGCGCAGATCCGAGAAGGAGAGGCCGCCGCCCACGCCTAGACCGCGTTGTTTATCGGGCGCGTACGAGAACGTAACTATGAACGTTTGATCAGTCGATCAAGGTCAAGGAAGGTGGCAGTAGAGCAGCGCCGGGAAAGTAGCGGCGATAACGATGTCGTTGGCCAATCGACTTCTGGTTCGCAAGACCGTTTCGCCACCAGCATCATACCGACGCTAATCTGGTCTGAGCCTACTGGCAGACGTACCTGAGCGTTAACGCGCTAGTGCGGTGTGGGGAAACGTAGATCCATTCGTGGGGAAAGGCGTCAGCCGCAAGGGTTTTCCCCTTAGCCATATGGCCTGAGCGGCTCGTTAGCGAGACAAACCTGGCTCGCTGCCCACCGCAGTCGAACTCGAACAAAATAAGTTGAGACAGCGCGCCGCCCGGAGCGGGCACGTTTCGATCCATCAGAGTCCAGGCTCTGCGGAAGTGGCCGCTATCATGAATGGTCTTGCTATCGACGTAGTACAACGCGTCGTCGTTTTGGGAATGCATCTCCCAGTCTGCGAGTGCAGGCATGGTTGCGGTGAACATTAATATGCCAACCAGAAATTTTCGCATGGCATGCGCTAACGGCTGCAGTTCTGCTTGGCGACAATCGTAACGACTTTATGCGGCACGCAGCGAGACTTCCGGCATCTCAAGCTGGCCTGCCTTACCTACCGGTATCGCGTAGCCGAATGGCTGCGTAGGTTAGTGTATGTGGAGTCCAGGCAAGGTCACCCTACCGGCGCACAAACATCTTGCGCAACTGTCGCGACATTGGGGTGTACAGAAAGTGGAGACTTGTTGGTTATGTCGTAGGAGGAACGGCGTCACACGCAGCTCCATTGTCACTAGAATCCTTGTACGTTGATCGCGCCTGGGCTTCGAATAAACTCACCCCGCGGCGATCGTCGGCTTGCTCGTGCTTGATTTCGCGATCCTGTTCTGTCGGCGGTGCACGTAGCATCTGTGGAAGGCGGGCGGATGATTGCGTCGCTGAACCCATTGGCTTGCCGCAGCCGATACGCGGCGGTGTCGAATCGCGCAGCGACCTTTGCCAAGGTTTCGCCCGGTTTAAATCTGTAGGGCCTCCAACCCATTAAGTCTTGATCGCTGCTTGCCATGTTTGCCTGGAATATGGCGGCTTTGTCGATGGGGAGAAGGACGCGCTGGGCGGTGGCGTAATCCATCACGTGCTCTAGGAACCTGGATCAATGACTGGAATTCCACTACCGACATGCCGGCCAACCGCACGGCCTCCATTGCACCCACGTTCAAGCGCGAAATCGTGCAGCGATACACTGAGGCCGGAACACTGGATTGCAGCACGCTGACGCGAGCAAAGCGGCCGGTCTGTTAGTAGAGCTGTCGGCCGCCGCACCGGCACCTCTATAGAGACGACAGATTATTGGGTTGTGTCAGGTGCGGCGTCTGCATCGTTGCGCTCCTCGCCAAGATACCTACCTTGGCTTCGCCGCGACGCCTCGCATCCATCCGCACCTGACGCAACGCGCGTCGCAAGACTTGTTCAGAGCTTCCCTAGTTCTATTGCGGCTGCGCGCCGTCGACTCTTGGCGAAATCGGCCTGCAGTGCGTGAGGCGCCGTCGCGGGCTCCATTTGGCCATTTGAATCAAGCATCCCATATGGCTCATTCGAACAGCGTTGCACGGCGTCTGCCAATTGAGGTTCGAACACCCTTGAGCAGTTCGCAGCAGGTCCGATCGAAGGGTCGACCGCCGGTTCGCATGCCGCGCAGTTAAATTTGGTCTTCCTTGCTGAGAGCCATTCTCAGTGCTTCAGCTCAAGCTCAATTTATCTTATTAGCGGCCGTTATCAGGTGCTTCGCCTAAGGGCGCCCACCATCAGCACATGTAGAGGAACAAGTGATGACGAAGAGCAAATATCGTTTGATTACCCGTAGCGATTTCGATGGTCTCGTCTGTGCTGTGTTGCTGCGTGAGCTCGATCTGATCGACGATATCAAGTTCGTCCACCCGAAGGACATGCAAGACGGCACGATTGATGTGACCGCCAACGATATCACCACCAACCTTCCATATGTCGCGGGCGCTCACTTGGTGTTCGACCACCACGAATCGGAGACCGTGCGCAACGTCAATCGTGCGCCCAATCACATCATAGATGCGCACGCCCCTTCTGCGGCACGGGTCGTCTATGACTACTACGGCGGAAAGCTGCGGTTTCCGCGGATCAGTGACGAAATGATGGAGGCTGTGGACAAAGCGGATTCGGCTCAATTCAGTCGCGATGAAATACTGCATCCGCGCGACTGGGTATTGCTGAACTACTTGATGGATGCTCGCACCGGCCTCGGCCGCTTCCGCGAGTTTCGTGTCTCGAACTACCAGCTGATGATGGATCTAATCGCATACTGCGCGGATCATTCCATCACGCAGATTCTCGCGCTGCCAGACGTCAAGGAGCGGGTCGAGCTGTACTTCGAACACGAAGCGAAGGCCGTGGAGCAGATTCGTCGTTGCACGACGCAGCACGGGAATCTGGTTGTGCTCGACTTGCGCAAGGAAGATCCGATCTACGCGTGCAATCGTTTCATGCTGTACGCGCTGTACCCGAGTGCGAATATTTCGATTCACGTGTTGTGGGGATTGAAGAAGCAAAATACGGTATTTGCCACCGGCAAGTCGATTCTCGACCGCAGTAGCAAGACCAATATCGGCGACCTGATGCTCAAATACGGTGGCGGCGGGCATGCCGCGGCTGGGACTTGCCAAGTGGACAATAGCCACGCCGATCGCGTGATGAGCGAATTGGTCACGCAACTGGTTACGCCTGACGAATCCGCACTCGCATCCGGCAGTCAACAGCAGCACGCTAAGGCAACAAAGACGAGCTAGAAGAAACAACGCGCGATTTCGGAAGCGTCGCTCGGCGTCCGGCGACGCTTTTTTTATGCGAAGAGACGCTAAGCATCGAACGCTGGCAGCGAAGACGATGTTCCAGGTGGTAACTAAGCGGTTCGGCGTCTTTCCGGATGGGAATCGGTCGAAGCGAGAGGGCTAAAATGGTAAGTAATCGAACGCACGTGCGCAACACGATCGATTTTCTCGCACCACGCCTCTATTGGTTGCATCTCGGCGCAGGCAGCGCCGATAACCCGGAAGTTACCTGATCTTAGATGGTGGCGGCGCCAGCAGACTGCTTACGCCGGATACAACAGGATTTGTCGGACTATCGACTTCGCTACGAAAGCTACGGCCACAAGCACGTTGCATCTGTATTCAAAAATTCGCGCGCGATGACAAGCTCGTCTCACACGTCCAACTTATACCCCACCCCATAAATCGACTGAATCAGCTCCTGCTCAGGACTGATCTC